>JAVFAQ010000138.1:0-8149 GCA_034002325.1 Flavobacteriales bacterium
GTTGGGAAAGGCGGCGCCCAGGATCTCCGCCACCCCGCGCTGGCTCTGGTAGCTGAAGCGCAGGTAGGGCGCCTTGACCACTACGTGCCGCCCGCCACCGATGGCCACCGACCCGGCGATGGCATAGCGCTCAGGGTCCAGCCAGGCCAGTCCGTCCGGATCGCTGTCCTGCATGATCGCAATGAGCGATACATCGTTGATGTACAGAAGATAACGTGTGCCCAGCGGAAGCTCAAGACCAAGGTCCTTGCGGATGGCCTCCAACGCCTCGGGGCTGCTGCGTTGGTCGGCCAGCATGCGCGCCGGGTCGCCGGGCTTGATGTTGAAGATCAGGAACACCACAGTGACCACCCCGAAGAGCACCAGCAGGCCGTTGAGCAGGCGTTGGGCGAGGTAGCGGGCCATGGGGTTTGGAGGCGGTTGGCGGTTGTCCGTTGTCCGTTGTCAGTTGTCAGTGACGGCAGCCCTGCCTACCGGCAGGCGGACAACTGACAACTGACAACTAAAGCACCATCACCCCCCGATTTCCCCGGCCGCCTCCTCGAAGGAAGGCGTGTCGTTGCCGTGCCACTTGGCCAATACCCGGCCTTCGCGCAGCAGCAGGATGCCCGGGTTGGCGCGGACGGCGGTCTTGATGGTCTTCTCGTCGCACTGCACGAAGTCGAAGGCGAGCTGGTGCTCGTGGCGCACCTGGTCGATGGCGGTGAAGGGGCTGGAGCTCACGCCGTAGACGTACCATCCGGCCTGCTGCGCGGCATCGGCCAGGGCGGCCACGCGGGGCAGGCGGCCGGCGGCGCTCTTGGTCACATCGTACATCATCACCAGCAGCACGGGCCCTTGCTCGGCCAGCAGGTCGTCGGTGACCTCATAGCCGTCGGCATCGGTGAGCAGGAAATCCTGCACGGGCGACTCGATGCCGGCCTCGATCACCTTCACCCGCTGGTCCACGAACGCGAAGTTCTCCTCATCGTCCCACGGATAGGCGCCATTGGCATCGTACTCGTTGACCTCGCCGGTGCGCTTGTCCTGGTAGCGCAGGAAGACCTGCTGCACGGGCGGGCGGCCCATGACCTTTTGCTCGGCGATGCTCTTGCCCACGGCGTAGGGGCGGTAGTCGCGCACGGGCAGATGGGCCACGCACCACCAGCAGAAGGCCAGGGTGATCAGGGCGGCCCAGCCGGCGGTGATCCATTCCGCGGCGGGTGCGGCCCAGCGGCGTTTGGCCACGAGGTAGCCGGCCAGCCCCACGATGGTGAACCACACCGGCCCGGCCCAGGTGAAGACCCAGCTCCATACGGCCACCAGCACGATGCTCAGCGGCAGCAGCACCTTGTCGTCGGCGCTGGTGTTCCAATTGATGCCGCCCTTGCGGAAGGCGGCGATGAACAGCGGCAGGATGAACACGAAGAGGATGGCGTCCTTGGCGAAGCTCTCCCACGGGGTGAGGCTGCGGCCCACCGAGCCCTTCATGGCATCGCCGAAGCAGCCGCAGTCGGTCACGCAGGTCACCCCCCGGGTCTCCGCCACGCCGTTGACCATCACGGTGTAGGTGCCCGAGGGATCGCACGTGGCGGTGTAGGCGGTGAGCCATCCGAAGAAGATGGTGAGCACCATGAGCGATGCGGTGGCCAGCTTCATGCGGCCGCCCACGATCACCGCGAAGCCCAGCACGATCTCCGCTACGCAGGCCAGCACCGCCAAGGCCAGGGCCCACGGCTCCAGGAAGGGCAGGTTCAGCGCGCTCTCGGCGAAGTACTCCTCCAGCTTGTACGAGAAGCCCAGCGGGTCATTGGCCTTGATCAGGCCGCTGACGATGAACAGGGGGCCGACGATGAGGCGGCATATCAGCAGGAAGGTGCGCATGATCGATGGGGATGGTGCGCGAAAATAGACCCCGCGGCCTTGGCCCCCGGCCGATCAACAGTTCGTTCACAAACCTTGGATGGGCGGGTGCCGGACCGGTTCACGGGCGGGCGGTGCCGGCGGGCAACGGCGGTACGTGGCCGGCCACCACGGTGCGGCGCATGCGCACCTCGGCCATCAGGTGCTGCATCTCGGGGGCGATCTGCTCCTGGTAGGTGGCGTTCCAGGTGAGCAGGCCGGTCATCGGTGTGAAGCGGCCCATGCCCATCGGCATGTCGAAGAAGTCCAGGTCCAGCCCGGGCACCTCCTCGAACAGGGTGATGCCCACCTCCACGTCCTTCACCCGGCTGTCGCCTTCCCACACCGCCCCGCGGGTATCGATGGTGAAGCATTTGGCCACGTGGCCCTCCCCCCCGAACCGCAGAACGTACTGTACGTGGTTGTCCAGCTGCACTTGGTAGCGGCCGCCCATGCCGGTGCGGAAGCCGTGCTGCTGCACGCCATCGCGGTACACGCGCACCTCCACGCCCGCCAGGCCCTCCCCGGTGAAGAGGTCCGTCACCCGCCCATGCACCCGCAACTCGTACGCGCACGCTTCGGCCATGCCCGCGAGGGGCAGCACGACGATCAGCAAGAGACGGAACAACGAGCGCATGGGCCGCGAAAGTACCCCCCGCACAGGGCAGGCCACGGTGCGACTTCTCCACGATCGATCGTGGGCGGTCAGCCGGCCGGCAGGGCCGTGTCCCGGGCCGCCAGCACGGCCATCACCGCCACCAGCAGCTTGATGTACAGCCAGTATTGCATGGGGATCCAGAAGAACGAGTGGTCGGGCTTCACCTCATGCACCTCGCCGGTGCGCAGGTATTGGAAGAGGCGGCCCTCGCGGGCGTTCCAGCGGCGGCCGAAATGGTGGTCGATGAAGCCGGACAGCCCCACCATGGACCACACCACGTGCGGGTGGCGTTGGTCCAGGGCCCAGCACAGCAGCCCAGCGCCGATGGCCGTGACGGGCACCAACCAACCGCGACCGTGGAAGATGATGATCATGGCTGCCGCTCCTCCTCCTCCAGGCGCACCATGGCGAAGATGCCGTAGTTCACGATGTCCAGGAAGTTGGCGTCGATCCCTTCGCTGGCGGTGGTGCGGCCGCCCTGGTCCTCGATGCTCTTGATGCGCAGCAGTTTCATCAGGATCAGGTCCACCAACGAACTAGTGCGCATGCTGCGCCAGGCCTCGCCGTAGTCGTGGTTCTTGCGGAGCATGAGCGTGCGGGCGGCCTCGATCTGCGCGCCCACCCGCTCGGCGGCCTGCGCGGGGTCGAGGTCCGGGCTGTCCACCACGCCCATTTCCAGCTGCACCAGGGCCATGGCGGCGTAGTTCACGATGCCGACCAGCTCGGGCCGCACGCCCTCCCCCACCCGGCTCTCGCCCACCTGCTGCAGGGTGCGCACGCGCTGGGCCTTGATCATGATCTGGTCCGTGAGCGAGGGCACGCGCATCACCCGCCAGGCGGTGCCATAGTCCTGGGCCTTGCGCACGAACAGGTCCATGCACTCGGCGACGGCGGCGGCATATTGCTGCTGGGTCTTGTCCATCCGTGGGCCGTGGGGCAACTTCGCACCCCGATGGCGGGCGGCGAAGATAGCGGAGGGCCGGAGGTGGTCTGGCGCGTGGGGCACCGGCTGGTGCGGCCGCGGTTCCCGGCGGTGATGGGCATCATCAACGCCACGCCCGATTCCTTCCACGCCCGCAGCCGCCACGATGCGGACAGCGCCCTGCGCGCGGCCGAGGCCATGCTCGCCGAGGGCGCCACCATGCTCGACATCGGCGGCATGAGCACCCGGCCGGGGGCCTTGGAAGTGCCCCCCGACGCGGAGCTGCGCCGCGTGGTGCCGGTGATCGACGCGCTGCACAGGCGCTTCCCCGAGGCGCTGCTGGCGATCGACACCTACCGGGCGGCCGTGGCGCGTGCGGCGGTGGAGGCCGGCGCCGCCCTGGTGAACGACATCGCGGCGGGCACGGCCGATGCGGCCATGCTGCCCATGGTGGCCGCCTTGGGCGTGCCCTGGGTCGCCATGCACATGCAGGGCACGCCCCGCACCATGCAGCAGGCGCCGCACTACACCGATGTGGTGGCGGAGGTGGCCCGGTACCTGAGCGGGCGCCTGGCCGCCGCGCACGCCGCCGGCATTGCCGATGTGGTGCTGGACCCCGGCTTCGGCTTCGGCAAGACCACCGCCCACAACCACGCCCTGCTGCACGGCCTGGGCCGCATCACCGCGCTGGGGGCACCGGTGCTGGTGGGCCTTTCGCGCAAGCGCATGGTGAACGAGGTGCTGGGCACCACCCCGGCCCAGGCGCTCAACGGCACCACGGTGCTGCACACGGTGGCCCTGCTGAAGGGGGCCGCCATATTGCGGGTGCACGACGTGAAGGAGGCCGTGCAGGCCGTGCGGCTCCTCGCGGCCGCTCACTGAGCGCCCTTCCGCTTGCGCCGCCGGTCGTCCCGGGCCTGCTGCCGGGCTTCCTTGTCCCGCCGCACCACGGCCCGGTCGTAGGCCGTCATCACGCGCACCATCTCGGTGCCGCGGCGCTGCGTGTAGGCCACGTCCCAATTGAGGTTGCGCACGCTGTGCTTGTACTGGGCCAGGCCCACCGGCTGCTCGAAGAAGCTGAAGTCCACGTCCGGTATCCACGGGAACATGGTCATCTGCAGGTCCATCTCGAAGAAGGGCACATCGGGCCTGAGCGGGATCTCGCGGGCATCGATGCGCACGTACTTGGTGACCAGGTCGCTGCGGTGGAACCACACCTGGTAGTCGTAGCCACGCTCCAGGTACAGTTCATAGCGGCCGTTGGTGCCGGTCACCACGGTCTCGCGCTCCACGCTGTCCTTCACCAGGCGCACCTGCACGCCCTTCAACGGTTCGCCGCTTGGGTGGCGTGTCACCACCCCGCCCAGCACGATGTGGAAGGCCTGCCCGGGCAGTGTGGCGGCCAGCATCAGCAGCATGACCAGCCCGCCCCGCAGGCCCCGTAGGTCCATTTCCCGCCGTGTTCGCTCCATTTTCCGCCGCACCGGGCAAGAACTGTTCCACCGGCAAAAATACCGGATCGCGGGCGGGTGCGCACGCCCCCGTGCGTGCGCACCCTTGGCGCCGCTACTTTTGGCCCCGCATGGGCGCTCCTTTGGCCTCCACCCGGTTGCGCACCCAGAGCGTCCTGCGGCTCACCCTGGCCTGGTCCGTGGTGGGCCTGGTGACCGCCCTGTTCGAGCATGCCGCCCTGCTGGCCCACGGTGTGCCCTCCACGTGGGAGGCCCGGATCGATGAGCGCTTCCTCCCCACCCTGCTGGCCGGGCTGTTCGGCGGCGGCGCCTACTTCTTCCTGGTGCGCCGCCGGCTGCGGGGCATGGCCTTCCTGCCGGCCTTCGGCCTGATGGCCGCCCTGGTCCTGGCCGTGGTGGCCGTCACCGGCGCCCTGTGGCCGGCCTTGCGCAATGCGGGGCCGTGGTGGGACAACTTCGCCGGCCGCTTCTTCAGCCTGGCCTTCCTGGCCCAGTACCTCTATTGGGCCCTGCTCATGGGCGCCACCATGCTCATCATGCGGTCCAACGACCAGTACGGCGGGCGCGGCATGGCCTACCTCACCGGCCGGTACCACAAGCCCCGCCAGGAAATGCGCGTGTTCATGTTCCTGGACATGCGCTCCTCCACCGCCATCGCCGAACGCCTGGGCCACGTGAAGTACTTCCAGTTGCTCAACTCCCTGTTCACCGATATCACCGACCCCATCATCAATGCCCGGGGCGGCATCTACCAGTACGTGGGCGATGAGATCAGCGTGAGCTGGCCCCTGCGGCGGGGCATCAGCCGGCACCGGTGCGTGCGCTGCTTCCTGGACATCCGGGCGAAGATGCGGCGCCGCGCACCGTACTACCGCCAGCGCTTCGGCATCGAACCCGTGTTCAAGGCCGGCCTGCACTACGGCCCCATCACCACCGGCGAGGTGGGCGTGCTCAAGCGCGAACGCATCTACAGCGGCGACGTGGTGAACACCACCGCACGCATCCAGGAAAGCTGCAACGAGCACGGGGTGGACAACCTGATCTCCCAGGACCTGCTGGACGTGCTGAACCTGCCGCCCGACAAGTTCGCCGTGCGCGAGATCGGCTCCATCGCCCTGCAAGGCAAGAGCCGCCCCACCCGGCTGTGGACGATCGAACAGGGCCCGGGGCATTAGGCCCCTTCCCCGGGCGGCCCATCTTTGCCGCATGAAGAACGCGGTCGCCCGTTGGCTCAGCTGGGTGTGGCCGGTGCGCGTGGAACGCACGCAGGGCCGCCAAGGCGAACTCACCGTGCGCTGGGAGCTGGGCCGCAAGGTGCTCAACACCCCGCTGGCCAACCAGAGCTTCGGCAGCCTGCACCAGCTATGGCGCGAGGTCTTCGCCCATGTCCGCCTGAAGGACCGACCGCCCGCCGAGGTGCTGATGCTGGGCCTGGGCGGAGGCAGCGTGGTGCATATCCTGCGCCGCGAGATGAAGCTGCACATGCCCATCACCGCAGTGGAACACGATCCCCAAATGGTGCGCCTGGCGCGGGCGCATTTCGGGCTGGACGCCTTTGCGGACGTGCATGTGGTGCCCGGCGACGCCACCGTGCAGGTGCATGCGCTGCCCGGCCGCTACGCCCTGGTGGTGGTGGACCTGTTCAACGACCTGGACATGGCCTTCGGGACGGACACCATGGGCTTCGCGCACGCCCTGCGCGAGCGCTGCGCCGAAGGCGGCACGGTGCTGTTCAACACCATCGGCCATTCACCGGAAAGCGCACAGCGCTGCGACCGCATCGCCGGCAACCTGCGGCGGGCCTTCCTTACGGTGGACGAATACTCCACGCTGGACATCAACCGGGTGTTCATCGCCCGGTGACGGGGCTACTCCGGCTCGTCGCCGAAGCCGGGCTCGCGCCAGATGAAGCGCCCGCTGTCCAGGTCGATGTAGCCGATCCGGTCGTCGCGCTCCACGCGCACCACGGTGGGCGTCTCCACCTGCACGGCATCGTACACCAGGGCGGTGCGCTCCTTCCCGGTGCCGTCCACCACGCCGAGGCCCGCGCCCGTGCCCGCCGTCCACAGGCCGTGGGCGGCGCGCTCCAAACGGGCGTACAGCAGGGGCGTCACCTCACGGCCCGTGCTGTCGATCACGCCGAAGTGGTCGCCGTTGCGCACACGCGCCAGACCGTCGATCATCTCGCCGGCCTGGTCGTACCGCTCGGGCACCACCAGGTCGCCGCGCTGGTCGGCGTAGCCCCACTTGCCGCGGCGGCGCACCGGGGTGTACCGGCCCGGCGGGCCGATCTCGGCGTATTGGCACGGGAGCACCGTGCGGCCGGTGCGGTCGATCAGGCACCGGCGGCCGTTCTGCTGCACGCGCATGTACCCCCGGTGCGGGTCGCCCCACGTGGTGATGCCGTCGCCGGCCTCGTATTGCAGGGGCACGACCAGGGTGCCGCGCTGGTCCACGTAGCCCGCCTTGCGGTCGTCCACCACCAGCGCCAGCCCGTCCACGAACGGGCCGATGTGGGTGTACTTCGCCTCGAGCAGCTCCTGCCCGTAGCGGTCCACCAACCCCATGCGGCCGGCCTTGCGCACCCGGGCGGCGGGGCCGGTGAGGTCCTCCACCCATTCATGCTCCATGGGCAGCACCACGTTGCCACGCGTGTCCACCACGCCATAAGCGCCCTGTTGCTTCACCACCGCGAGGCCGTTGTGGAAGGTGCCGGCCGCCTCGTACCGGAAGGGCACCGCCACACCGCCGCGCGGGTCGATGTATCCATACGCGCCGTCCTTCACCGCGAAGGCGAGGCCCTCGGAGAAGTAGCCCACGTCCTCGTACATCATGGGCACCACCAGCTCGCCGTTGCGGTCCACGGCGCCCGCGCGGCCGTCACGCTCCACGGTGCTGGTGCCCTCGGCGGGGTCCATCACCAGGTCGTACGCCACGGGCACCACCACGCGCCCCAGGCGGTTGATGGTGCCGGCCAGGCCATCGCGCCCCACCACGGCCTGCCCGCCGATGAACGGCTCCACCCATTCGTACTCGGCCTTGATCCGCTCGGTGCCGGTGTCGTCCAGGAAGCCCCACTTGCCATCACGCCGGAAGGGCAGCAGCACCATGCTCGCGGCCTTGTAGTCGTCCACCAGCTCCTCCACGAAAGGGTAGTCCGGGTAGGTCTGGAGGAAGCGGGTGATGCTGCCCACGCTCAGGTCGCGTGTGTGCAGG
>JAVFAQ010000139.1:0-8107 GCA_034002325.1 Flavobacteriales bacterium
TCGGCCTCGGCCTGAACGGCTTCGTGGGCATCGAGTGGTTCGCCGCCCCCAAGATCTCCCTCAGCGGTGAGTACACCTGGGGCCTGGCCATGCGCAGCCGCGGTCACAACGAGACCACCACCGAGAACTGGAACGCTGCCGACGAGCGCGTGGACAGCCGCACCATCGAAGGTGGCCGCAAGGACAACAACTTCAGCCTGGACACCGGCATCAGCGGTACCTCCATCGGCGTGAACTTCTACTTCCAGTAAGCGAAGCCGTCGTTCAAAGAAGTCTCTTGGAAGGCCTCCCGCTAGGGGGGCCTTCTTCTTTTTACACCCCGCTACGGCCGGGCTTGGTGCCGCTCCGGAGCACCGGGCCATGACCCCGGCGCCCGGGGCTTCGTCGGGAAATTGACGGGTTTGGTCTTGACATTTGGGCCATTCGGGGGCAAATTGCGCCACTTTTCGATCGGCCGCCGCACCTCAACCCCCTTCCTCCCGACCATGTGGCCCGTTCAAACCCTCACCCTGCTGCTGTGCCTCACCGAAGAAGAGCAGCTGTTCGCCCAGAAGACCATCGACCTGGAGCCGCCACCGGCCGTGGAAGCCGTGGTGCCCGAAGAGCAGGAGGCCGAAGAGGAGACCGCAGCGATCTTCCCCGCGTGTTGACCGCTGGGCGCGTCCGGTGAACGATCCGTCCCGGCTTGGTGGTGATCGCCGGCACCGGTACATTGCGCCACATACCCACACCCCCATGACCAGTTTTGTTCGTCCTGTGGTGGCCATCGCCGCCCTGTGCCTCTTCTCCACCACCACCAGCGCGCAGAGCCGCACCGCCCGGGCCGATGTGCAATGGGGTCCCGAGCTGCGAGGGGCCAAGGAAGGCACCTTCGAGGGGGTGGTGGCCAGCACCGACGACCACGTGTACATGACCGTCTCCCTCAAGAAGGAGACCTTCCTGCGGAAGATGGACAAGCAGCACCGCACCGTGTACCAAGAGCTGGTGCCGCTGAAGGTGGGCAAGGACGACCATGAGCTGGAGTTGATCGAGGTGCTCGATGACCGCGTGGTGGTCTTCACCAGCCACCTCAACAAGAAGGACAAGACCTACACGCTGTACTATCGCCTGTTCGACGAGGCCCGCATGCGCCCCCAGGGCGGCCCCGTGCGGCTGGCGGACATGGACATCGAGCGCAAGAAGAACGCCGGCTCCTTCCAGGTGACGGTATCGCCCGACGGCTCCAAGGTGCTCATCAACCAACAGCTACCTTACGCCAAGCAGGGCCGCGAGCGCTTCCGGCTGAAGGTGCTGGACAACGACATGGCCCCGCTGTGGGACCGCGATGTGGACCTGCCGTACGAGGACAGCGAGTTCGCCGTGGAACGCGTGCGGGTGGACAACGATGGCTCGGTGATGCTCATCGGCCGCAAGTACGCCGAGAAGCGCGATGCCAAGGCCCTGCGCAAGGACGGCCTGAGCACCTTCGTGTACCACCTGATCACCTACCGCGACGATGGTTCCGATGCGGAGGACCACCCGATCCAGGTGCAGGACAAGTTCTTCCAGGACCTCTCGATCAACGTGGGCGATGAAGGCGACATCCTCTGCGGCGGCTTCTACGGGCTGAAGAGCGCCAACGCCATCAGCGGGGCCTTCTTCCTGCGCCTCGACCGCCGCACCAAGGCCGTGGTCCACTCGAGCTTCAAGGAGTTCGACCGCGACTTCATCACCGCCTACATGACCGAGAAGGAGGAGAAGAAGGCCACCCGGAAGGCCGCGCGCAAGGACGAGGAGCTGGAGATGCCCAGCTTCGAGCTGCGCGACATCGTGCGGCGTGAGGATGGCGGATCGGTGCTCGTGGGCGAGCAGTACAAGTACTACGCGGTGACCACCTGCACCACCACGGCCAACGGCGGGCAGACCTGCCGCACCACCCACCACTATGTGTACAATGACATCATCGTGGTGAACGTGGACCCCCAAGGCGACATCGAGTGGGCCGCCAAGGTGCCCAAGCGCCAGCACAGCGTGAACGACGGCGGCCGGTACGCATCGTACGGCATGGTGGTGATGAAGGACCGCATCCACCTGCTCTTCAACGACCACGGCAAGAACCTGATGCTCACCCAAGGCGCCAAGGTGGAACCCTTCAAGTTCGACAAGAACATGCTCGTCACCCTGGTCACCATCAACCAAGACGGCGCCGTGAAGCGCGAGGCCCTCTTCCCGCAGGACAAGCGCGAGGCCATGGTGCGCCCGAAGACCGCCATGCAAGTGGCCGATGAGCGCATGTTCATCTACGCTGATTGGAAGAAGAACCACCGCTTCGGCACGGTGGTGTTCAATTGATCGCCGTGGTGCGGCCGAACGCATGAGGGCCGGGAACCTGCCGGTGTGCGTGCTGGGCCTGGCCATGGCGACGACGGCCGGGGCGCAGTGGACCTTCACCGGCACCACCGCGCCTACCTGGGCCGATGCCATCGGGCAGTTCCGTGAGCTGGCCGAACAGCACCCGCGCCAGGCCACGCTCACCGTGCTGGGCGCCGATGACAACGGCCTGCCCATCCACCTGTTCGTGCTGCACGATGGCACGCACCCGCATCCTGACAGCATCCGCGCGGCCGGGAAGCGGATCCTGTGGGTGAACAACGCGATCCATGCCGGTGAGCCCGACGGGGTGGACGCCAGCCTGCTGCTGGCCCGCGCCCTGCTGCACAGCGACCAGTACATGGGCCTGCTGGCGAACACCGCCGTATGCATCGTCCCGGTGCATAACGTGAGCGGCTACCTGCAACGCAACGGCACCACGCGCGCCAACCAGAACGGGCCCGAGGAGTACGGCTTCCGCGCCACGTCCCGCCACCTCGACCTCAACCGCGACTTCATCAAGGCCGATGCCCGCAACACCCGCGACCTGCTGAAGGCCATGGACCATTGGGACCCCGACATCTTCATGGACAACCACGTGAGCAACGGCGCCGACCACCAGTACGTGATGGAGCTGCTCACCACCCACCATGACCGGCTGCATCCCGCGCTGACGGACTTCATGGAAACGCGCCTGAAGCCCGGCCTGCACCACTGGATGGAACGCCGGGGCATGCTGATGTGCCCCTACTTCGAGACAGTGAAGGACCACCCGGAGCAGGGCCTGCAAGGCTTCCTCGACGGGCCGCGCTACGGCAGCGGGCACGCCGGATTGCGGCAGCGCATCGGCATCCTCAGCGAAACGCACATGCTGAAGCCCTACGCCGATCGCGTGAACGCCACCTTCCAACTGATGCTGGCCGCATTGGACGTGTTGGCCCGGCACGGGGAACGGATGGCCCATGCGCGCGAGCTCGCCCGCACCAGCGATGCCGCTGCCCGGATGTTCGGGTTCGGGCATGCGCTGGACACCACCGCCGTGGAAGCGCTGCCATGGAAGGGTTACCGGGCCGGGTACAAGACAAGCGCCGTGAGCGGCCTGCCCCGCCTGTACTACGATCGCACCCGGCCCACCGACACCGTGGTGCCGTGGATGGACCGCTTCCCGCCCGCGTTCTTCATCACCAAGCCCGTCGCCTATCTGGTCCCGCAGGAATGGCACGAGGTGGTGCGCCGCTTGAAGCTGGAGTCGGTGCCGATGGACGTGGTGCGCACGCAGCGAATGTTCACCGCCGAGGTGCAACGGATCGAGGGCTTCACCACCGTGCCGGCCCCGTACGAGGGGCGTTATCTCCACCGCGCCATCACCACATCGGTGACCCGGGAACAGGGCATCGCCAGCCCCGGCGATGTGCTCGTGCCCATGGGCCATGCCACGGACCGCCTGGTGATGGAGGTCCTGGAACCCCGCGCCGGCGACAGCTTCTTCGCGTGGGGCTTCTTCGACAGCATATTGCAGCAGAAGGAATGGTTCAGCGGCTACGTGTTCGAGGACATCGCCGCGGACCTGCTGCGGAAGGACCCCGCGCTGCGTGCCGCACTGGAGGATCGCAAGGCGGCGGACCCCGCGTTCGCCGCCGATGCCTGGCAGCAGTTGTACTGGGTGTACCAGCGCTCGCCGCACCACGAGCCCGGGCATAAGCGCTATCCCGTGTTGCGCATCGTGGATTGACGGCCATCTTTGCCGTGTTGCAACCGCATTCCGCACATGGAGCTATACGACCTCGCCATCGGCGCCCGCGTACACCACCCCACCCTGGGCGTGGGCGTGATCCACGGCCTTGACCCGCGCACCGTGCATGTCTTCTTCAAGGACCATGGCGAGCAGGCCGTGAGCCGCACCTTCGAGGGGCTGAAGGTGACCGGCCCGGGCGTGGAGATCGAGCAGGAGCCGTTGGACATGGACCATGTGCGCGACGCCCTGCGCGAAGTGCTCGAGGAGATGCAGGCCCCGCAGCGCCCGGTGAGCATGGCGCCGCGTTTTGAGGGCGGCACCTTGGAGATCAAGCCGCACGATCCCGCGCTCAAGGGCAAGGAGCTGCCCATCGAGGACTTCTTCCACAAGATCGTGATGATCCGCGACCGCTTCCGCGTGCTGGAGCAGAAGGTCAACGCCCACGCCAAGCTCAGCGAGCAGGACAAGGTGGAGCTGCAGCAATACATCACCCGGTGCTACGGCAGCCTCACCACCTTCAACATCCTGTTCGCGGACAAGGAGGACCATTTCGTGGGCCAGCGCGGGGAAGGGTGAGGGCGGCACCGGCCCTTGCAGATCCGTGCGGAGCATGTTACCTTCGTTCCGTCAGGTCGTTCTTTCTCAGCCGTGCGCTGATCACCATACAGCCCACACAGGCCTTTTGCTCATCGGAACCAACAATTTCCATCAGGGGCCGCACCTCTGACGGTCTACGGCGGGCCTCCACGCCTTCGGGCGTTCCCTCACGGGACGAGGAGGATTACGGAAGCCGTCACCGCGGTCCCGCCCATGTGATCTTCATGGGTTCTATGAGCTTGGCCCTGTGTGGGCTTTTTTTGTACCCATGTCGCCACCCACCGCTCCCCTGGCCCGGCCCCCGGCGGCCATCGGCATGCTGCCCGTGATGGAGGCCTTCCACACGTTGCAGGGCGAAGGCGCCTTCACCGGGCAGGCCGCGTTCTTCATCCGCCTGGCCGGATGCGATGTGGGCTGCACCTGGTGCGACGTGAAGGAGAGCTGGGACATGCACGCCCATCCGAAGCGGGCCATCGATGACCTGGTGCAGGAGGCGTCCCGGCATCCCGCCCGCATCGTGGTGATCACCGGTGGCGAGCCCCTGCTGCACGACCTCACGGCCCTCACCGCGGCCTTCCGCTCCGTCGGCTTCCGCACGCACATCGAGACCAGCGGCTCATCGCCCCTGAGCGGTGAGTGGGACTGGATCTGCCTGAGTCCGAAGAAGTTCAAGCCCGCACTGCCCGAGGTGTTCCGAGCGGCACATGAGTTGAAGGTGGTGGTCTTCAACAAGCACGACCTGCAATGGGCCACCGAACAGGCCGCCCGGACGGGACCCGACTGCCTGCTTTACCTGCAACCCGAATGGAGCAAGCGCGACACCATGACGCCATTGATCGTCGCACACGTCACGGCCCGGCCGCGTTGGCGGGTATCATTGCAGACGCACAAGTACCTGGGCATACCATGAAGCACGGTCTTATTCGAAAGTTGGCAGTTGGCAGTACGCAGGTGGCAGGCGACCCCGGCAGCCAACTGCCCACTGCCAACTGCGCACTGCCAACTGCCGACCGCCCGCACATCCGCATCACCCTCGCCGCCCTGCTGATCGGCCTCGTTTCCCTGGTCCATGCCCAGCCCGGTGGCTATACCAGCACCCACAAGGGCGCGGTGAAGCGGTACGAGGCCGGGGTGCAGTGCATGCGCGGCCGGCAATGGGACTGTGCCGAGAGCGAGTTCAGCAAGGCGGCCGCCGCCGATCCCCGCTTCGTGGAGCCGCGCCTGATGCTGGCCGAGATCATGGCCGGCAAGCGCAACGATGCCGAGGCCATCCGCTATTACCGCGAAGTGATGGACCTGGCCCCGCGCTTCCATCCTTCTGCCCAGCTCCATCTGGCCGACCTGGAGTTCCGAAGCGGCCAATACGATGCCGCCGAGGCCAACTACCGGAATTACCTGGCCGTGGAGGTCGATCCCCAGCGCAAGGCCCGCGCGCGGCTGGGCCTGGACAATTGCGCCTTCGCCCGCCATGCCATGCAACAGCCCGTGCCCTTCGAGCCGGTGAACCTGGGTCCCGGGGTGAACACCGCCGCGCCCGAGTACTACCCCTGCATCACCGCCGATGACCGCACCCTGGTCTTCACCCGCCGCATCCCCAGCGACGACCCCCTGACGGGCGAGCAGGAGGATTTCTTCATGAGCCGCCGCACCGACGACGGCACCTGGGGCCCCTCGCGCGAGATCTTCTCGGTGAACACCGCGCACAACGAAGGCGCCGGCACCCTCTCGCCCGATGGCCGCTTCATCATCTTCACCGCCTGCGCCCATCCGGACGGCAGCTACGGCAAGGCCCGCCGGGGGCTGGGCAGCTGCGACCTGTTCATCAGCCGGCGCATAGGCGAGCGCTGGAGCCCGCCGGAGAACCTGGGCCCGCCGGTGAACAGCCGCAACTGGGAGAGCCAGCCCAGCCTGGCCAGCGACGGCCGCACCCTCTACTTCGTGCGCGGCATCCAGGCCCGCGACGGCGTGCGCAACACCGACATCATGGTGACCACGTTGCAGGACGACGGCACGTGGAGCCCGCCGGAGAAGCTGGGACCCCACGTGAACACGCCGCACCAGGAGGAGAGCGTGCAGATCCACCCCGACGGCCGCACCCTCTACTTCAGCAGCAACGGCCACCCGGGCATGGGCGGGCTGGACATTTACGTGAGCCGCAGGCAGGACGACGGCACTTGGGGACCGGCATTGAACCTGGGCTGGCCGATCAACACCGGCGGCGATGAGAACAGCCTGCTGGTGAGCGCCGACGGCCGCGTGGCCTACTTTGCCAGCGACCGGCCCGGTGGCCACGGCGAGCTGGACCTGTACGGCTTCGAGCTGTACCCCGAGGCCCGGCCGCAGCCCGTCTCCTACGTGCAGGGCCGCGTGTACGACGCCGATACGCGCGCGCCCATCGAGGCCGATGTGATGCTCTACGACCTGGAGACCGGCGCGCTGGCCACCGCCGCGTACAGCGACCCCGCCACCGGTGAGTTCCTCGTGTGCATCCCCACCGGCCGCACCTACGCGCTCAACGCCGGCGCCGAGGGCTACCTCTTCTTCTCGCGCAACTACGACGTGCGCGGCACCGGCGGCGCGGGCGACCCGTTCACCTTGGACGTGCCCATGTCACCGCTCAAGGCCGGCGCCTCCATCGCCCTGCGCAACGTGTTCTTCCCCACGGCCAGCCACGAACTGTTGCCCGCCTCGGAAGTGGAACTGGACAAGCTCGTGCGGCTGCTCTTCCTCAACCCCGCCCTGCGGATCGAACTCGGCGGGCACACCGACAACGTGGGCAACGATGCGGCCAATCAGCAGCTGAGCGAGCAACGCGCCCATGCCGTGCGCGACCATTTGATCGGCCGGGGGGTGGACGCCGCGCGCGTCACCGCCCGGGGCTACGGCGAGGCGCGGCCCGTGGCCACCAATGATACCGAGGAGGGCCGCGCCCTGAACCGGCGCACCGAGGTCACCGTGCTGTGATCTTGCTGCGGAAGGCCATCGTGCCGGCGGCATGGACGGATGGCCAGCGGACACCGCGCGCATGGCCCGGCGCCCGGTGGCGGTGAAAAGAAGTTTGCCGGTTCCAGGCCCCGGCGTACATTTGCAGCCGCCTTGCCGTAAGGGAAGGTTGAACGGACCGGTAGTTCAGCTGGTTAGAATGCCGCCCTGTCACGGCGGAGGTCGCGGGTTCGAGTCCCGTCCGGTCCGCAACGATACCCCCGCAGCCCTTTGATACCAAGGGTTTGCGGGGGTTCGTCGTTTTTGGTTGTCGGATCGGGCATCGGTTCCGGGGCGGTTCAGCGCCGGCCGCGGGCCGCCTGCACATGGCGCACCACGCGGCGCACCTGGGCGTCCGGGGCCCGGCGCAGGCGGCATTCCCAGATCGTGACCACGCTCCAGCCCATGCGGCGCAGCTCGCGGGCCTTACGGGCGTCCCGCGCC
>JAVFAQ010000140.1:0-8104 GCA_034002325.1 Flavobacteriales bacterium
AGGAGCCGGACGATGCGTACCCTCGGCGGGTCCGGGTCATCGCGCACCGCCCCGGGCATGAAGTGGTTGAAGCCGTTGGTGCCACCGAAGTAGATGCGCCCGCTGGCCGAGCGGAACCAGGCATGGCCGTTGAACTCCTTGCTCTGCAGGCCGTCGGCGGGGGTATAGTTGCGCACCTGGCCGCCCTGCATGCGGAAGAGTCCCTTGTTGGTGCTGCCCCAACAGGTCCCCGCATCATCGACCACCACGCCGTAGATGTGGTCGTCCGGCAGGCCGTGGCGCCGGGTGAGGTGGCCCCGCAGGTCGCCGGTGCCCGGGTCCACCTCCAACAGCCCGCGGTCCGTGGCCACCCAGGCGCGACCGTTCGCGGCGGGTACCACGGCGCTGAGCTTGAAGCGCGTACCCTCCGGCCCGTCCCAGCCCCGCCCCAACGGCCGCTCACCGTGGGCCGACCACAGCCGAAGGCCCGCGTGGAGGTGACTGGACCAAAGCTGGCCGTCGGGGTCCATCGCCAGCCGGTCCACATGGCCCGCCAGGGCCTCGGCCAGCCCGGGGAAGGCCAGCGGCTCCCACCGTACGGCATCGTCGTCGGCCACGGCCCGCCGGGTCCCCGTGGTCTGGGCGAGCACCACCCGCCCCTGGGGGTCGTTGAACAGGAAGGCACCGGGCTGCACGTTGATGCGGTCGATCGCCCGCCTGCCGCCCGGCGCCAGCACCACCACCTGCGGGCCGCACTTCAGCCAGATGTTGCCATGCGCGTCGTTGAGCGACCGGTCGATGGTGCGGTCGGGCGGGGCCACCCCCAGGTCCCGGGCCAGGTCCAGCGGCCGCAAGTGCCCGTCGCGTTCATCGAACAGGGCCGCGCCCCCCTGGTGGAAGGTCACCAGCACCCGCGTGCCGTCCCATTGCGCGAAGCCCCGGACGAACCAGGATCGCGGCGACCAGCCCGGCAGCACGCCCGGCATCGCGCGGCCGAACTTGATGCGCTGCGGAGCGATGCGGAACACGCCCTTCCCGTCGGTGCCCGCCCACACGTTGCCCTGCCGGTCGAACGATAGGCTGGTGAGGAGCAGCGGCCGCTCCTCCGGGGGCAGCAGCGGATAATGCGCGCGCACGCCCCACCGGTCGTCCAGCTCGATCACGCCCGTCCCGTCCATGGCGACCCACAGACGGCCGCCCGGTGCGCGCTGCACCAGCTTGTTGCCGGCCGCATCGCGCAACAGGGCGCCCGCTTCTCCGGGCAGGGGGGTGCAGCCACCGGCTTCGTCCACCGTCCATGCACCCCGATCGGTGAGCACCAGCAGCCCGTCGTCCACCGGCAGCAGGTCGCGCAGCCCGCCCCGCACCGCGGCCGGCAGCCGGGCATACGTCCGTTGGCCGGTGGCCAGGTCGTGGTCCACCAGGGTATCGGGCGATACATGGTAGCGGACGCGCATGCCATCGGGGCTTGCCCGCATGGCGTAAGAGGGGCCATGGCCGCTGGGGATCGCGCGCGTGCCGCCCTGCGCGTCCACGACCAGGAAGGAGGCGGAGAGCGGGGAGTACATCAGCACACGGCGGGCATCGGCATGCAGCGGCCGCCAACAGCCGTCGGGGGCCACGCCGGTACGCAGCCGGGTGAAGCGGCCGGTGTGCGCATGGTAGCGGTCGAGCCCCACGGCGGTGGCCACCAGCAGGTCGCCGTGCGGAAGGGCGGCGATGCCCCAGATGGCGTCGTTGCTGATGGTCGTGGTGTCGTACGCATCATGCTTGAACTCCGCCCACCGCACGCCGTCGAACCGCGCCAGGCCGTAACCGGTGCCGAACCAGAGGAAGCCCAGGCTGTCCTGCACCACATGGTTCACCATGCTCTGCGGCAGGCCCTGCTCCAGGCCGTAGCGGGCCACCTCGGCCTGCTGGGCGCCCACGGGTCCCACCGGCAGCAGGGCCGCCGACAGCAGGGCAACCGACGGAAGGACGCGCATGTCGCGAATTTGGCTCTTTTCCTTCCGTGCCGGGCGGCCATGCCTCGGATGCGCGGCGGTGCCCCGTGCCCCACCTGTTACCTTTGCGCCCGGCCGCCCCCAAGGCCCCCAAAACGACCGCATTGATGTACCCTCCTGAACTGACCACCCCCATGGCCGCCGAACTGGCAACGGCCGGCTTTGAAGAACTGAAGACCCCCGAGCAGGTGGACAAGGCGTTCGCCCGCGCCGGCACCGTGCTGTGCATGGTGAACAGCGTGTGCGGCTGTGCCGCCGGCGCCGCCCGGCCCGGTGTGAAGCATTCACTATCGGCCGCCAAGCGCCCGCAACACCTGGTCACCGTCTTTGCCGGCGTGGACACCGACGCCGTTCACCAGGCCCGCAAGCACTTCCTCCCCTACCCGCCCAGCAGCCCGGCCGTGGCGCTGTTCAAGGACGGCAAGCTGGTGCACTTCCTGGAGCGCCACCACATCGAGGGCCGCAGCGCCGAGATGATCGCGGAGAACCTGATGATGGCCTACGAGGAGTTCTGCTGAGCCACCGCGTGGAAGAATGAAGAAACCCCGGCCGTCACCGGGGTTTTTTCATGGGGCTATTCCTTGACGAACCGCACGCGCAGCACCTGGTCGTCGGTGCGCAGCTCGGCCGTGTACGCGCCGGTGGGCAGCCCGCCGAGGGGGCAGGTGACCCGGTCGTCCACCACGGCGCCCGGCCAGGAACGCACCGGGCGCCCCGTGGCATCGTACAGCGTGGTGCGCACCGCACCGTGCAGGGCCGTGCCCAGGTAGACCTCCAGCTGCTCGCCCGCGGGGTTGGGGTAGGCCAGCACCCGGTCTTGTTCAAAAGCGCCCACGGGCACCTTGCGCACCACGTTGTGCGCGCTGATCAACCAGGTCTCGGGGTCCAGCACGGCGGTGGCGGCCTGGAAGGGCAGGTGGAAATGGAAGACCTGGCCGCTGTGCGCATGGTGCAGCACCACGGTGCTGTCCTGGTCGCCCAGCCGGAAACTCACCGGTACGGGCAGGGCGAAGAACGGCACCGCCGGGTGGGAAGTGGCCTGGTCCAGGCGCAGGGACACCAGGCCATTGGCCTCCTGGGCCCAGGTCGCCGTGTAGCTGGGGTAGCCCTCGCCCATGTACCAATCCGCGAAGAAGCCGTCCAGGTCCATGCCCGAAGCGGCCTCCAGATGGGCCTGCAGATCGCTGGTGCGGGCGCTGCCGTACGCCAGGGCGGGGTCGTCCAGGTAGTTGCGGCAGCCGGTGAAGAAGGCCGCGTCGCCCACCTTCCACCGCAGCGTATGCAGCACCATGGCGCCCTTGAGGTAGGTGAGCCGCCCGTCGAACAGGCGGGCCATGTCCAGGGTGTCCGCACAGAACAGGCTGCCCCCGGGCTGTGAAACGACCTGGCTCACCAGGCCGGTCTTCCAGGCGGCCCAGTTGGCCGGGCGCAGATGCTCTTCGCACAGGCCGCTGAGGTAGGTCGCGAAGCCCTCGTTGAGCCACAGGTCGGCCCAGCTGCCGCAGGTCACCTTGTTGCCGAACCATTGGTGGGCCAGTTCGTGGGCGGTGAGCTCGTAGCCCCAGTGGCCCATGAAGCTCATGGTCTGGTGCTCCATGCCGCCGCCCCATCCGAAGCGGGCATGGCCGTATTTCTCGCCCATGAAGGGGTAGGGGCCGAACAGCTCACGGTACAGCGCCATCTGCTCGGCGGCGAAGTCGGCGCTCGCCAGGGCCGCGGCCGGGTCGCTTCCGTAGAAATAGGTCACCATGGGCAGCGGGCCCTCGGGCAGGTCGATGGTGGTCTCGAACACGGTGTAATCGGCCACCGCCACGGCGATCAGGTAGTGGGCGATGGGCCGTCGGTGGCGCCAATGCCAGGTGGTCCAGCCGTCGGCGGTGAGGCTGTCCACCAGCAGGCCCATGCCCGCGGCGCGAAAAGGCACGGGCGTGGTCACGCACATGTCCAGGCTGTCCGCCTTGTCGTTCAGGTCCTGCTTGCACGGCCACCAGTCCTTGGCGCCGTACGGCTCGCTCAGTGTCCACTGCACCGGTCCGCCCTGGTATTGGCCGGTGACGAAGGACCCGAAGCCGCTGGGGTCCGGGACACCGTGGTAGGTGATGCTGATGGAATCCAACGTGCCGGTGGCCAGCGGGGCGGGCAGGGCCACTTCCAGCACATCGCCGGGAAGCTGCTGGAAGGCGAGGGCGCCCTGGTGGTGGTCCACGCCGGTCACGGTCAGCGCGGCGGCGGCGTCGAGGCGTACCACGGCCAGCTCTTCGGTGGCGGTGAACCAGGTGGTGACGCGCCCGGTGATGTATTGCTGGGCCGGGTCGATGGTCCACTCCAGGCGCAGGTACTTCACGTCGAAGCCGCGGGCGGGCGGCGCGTCGGCCCCGCGCCATGGCACCTGGCCATGGCGGCCGCAGCACAGGGGGTCTTGCGCGGCCACGGCGGTGCCGCACAACATGATCAGCAAGGGCAGGGTCCGCATCACCGTCCAAAAGGTACGGCTCGGCCGCCGCGGTCAGAACAGTTGCCCGGCGATGGCGCGCACCGCCTCGCTGCGGCCCATGGTGTAGAAGTGCAGACTGGGCACGCCCCGGGCGCGCAGCTCGCGGCATTGGGCGGTGGCCCATTCGATGCCCGCCTGCTTCACGGCGGCGTCCGTGCGGCAGCGCACCAGCTCGGCCGCGAGCGCATCGGGCAGGTCCACACCGAAGGTCTTGGGCAGGAAGGCGATGTGCCGCAGGTTGGTGATGGGCTTGATGCCCGGGATGATCGGCACGTCGATGCCCTGCGCGCGGCATTGCTCCACGAAGCGGAAGTAGGCCGCGTTGTCGAAGAACATCTGGGTCACCAGGTAATCGGCCCCGGCGGCCACCTTCTCCTTCAGGTAGGCGATGTCCACGTTGATGTTGAGCGCCTCGGGATGCTTCTCGGGGTAGCAGGCGGCGCCGATGCACAGGTCGGTGGGGGCGGCCTCCTGCTCCTCGTCGTGCAGGTACTTGCCCTTGTTGAGTCCGGCGATCTGACGCACCAGGTCCACGGCATGCGGGTGGCCGTCGCGCTCGGGGATGAAGTGCGGCTCGTTCTTCACCGCGTCGCCGCGCAGGGCCAGCACGTTGTCGATGCCCAGGAAGTTGAGCTCGATCAGTGCGTCCTCGGTGTCTTCCCGGCTGAATCCCCCGCAGATCAGGTGGGGCACCGCGTCGATGTCGTACTTGGCCTTGATCGTGGCGCAGATCCCCACGGTGCCGGGGCGCTTGCGCAGGCGCACCTTCTGCAGCAGGCCATGGCCGTGCTCCTTGTAGATCACCTCTTCCCGGTGGTAGGTGACGTTGATGAAGCTGGGCTTGAACTCGATCAACGGATCGATGCCGGCGTAGATCGAGCGGATGTCGCGGCCCTTGAGCGGCGGCAGGATCTCAAAGGAGAACAGTGTGTCCGTGGCCCGGCGCAAGTGGTCGATGACCTTCATGGGGCGGCAAAAGTAGAAAGGCCGCCCGTGGCGGGGCGGCCTTTCGATGGCATGGTGGGCCGGGTGCGGCTCACTGGCCGTACTCCCGCAGGATGGTCACGTGCCCGGTCACCTCCCGGTCCTCCTCGATGAGCTTCAGCACGAAGAAGTAGGTGCCCTCGGGCATGTCGGTGGCGCGCCAGTTGTTCATGTAATTGGCCTGCTCGTACACCGCCTGGCCCCATCGGTTGAACACGGTGAGATGGTTGGCATAGTACTGCACGTTGGCGAACACCAGGAAGTCGTTCATGCCATCGCCATTGGGGGTGAAGACGTTGGGGATCTCCACATCGTCGGGGATGATGATGTAGTTGATCGCCACGGTGTCCGTGCAGCCTTCGGCAGTGGTCACGATCAGGCTCACGGGGTAGGTGCCCGGCAGGTCGTAGGTGAACTCCGGGTCCTGCTCGGTGCTGGACTCATCCGGCGGGCCGAAGGTCCATTCCCATCCGGTGACCACCGATCCATTGCCGTCGGAGGCATCGAAGAAATGCACGTTGGTTCCCGGGGGTTGGGGCGAAGTGGGATCGGTATGGATGCCGGCGGTGGGCGTGTTGCCGACGGTGACGCTGAACGGGGCCGATGTGCCCGTGCAGCCCTCGGCCGAGGTGACCGTCACCGTGTACATGCCCGTTCCCACGCTCACGGCGGCCGTCTCCGGGCCGTGGCCCCACTGGTACGCCGCGTAGGGTTCGGTGGTGGTCAGCACCACGGGGTCGCCGTCACAGGAATACATGGGACCGGTGATCACCGGCTCCGGGTCGTCCGCCACGGTCACGGTGAACGGCTCGGAGGGCAACGAGCAATCGCCCAAGGCCACGGTGACGATGAAGGTGCCCGGGGAGAAGGCGGTGATGGTCTGGCCGAAGGAGCCATTGTCCCAAGTGTAGGTGTCGTAGCCCGGGGGGCCTTGCAACAGAATGATGTCCCCGCCGCAGATCACCGGATCGCCGGTGATGTACAGCGGCCCTTCGATGCCGGGGTTCACCGTCACGGTGATCGTGGTGTCGTACGCGCATCCGAAATCATCCGTGACCGTGAACACGTAATCATGCGTGCCCACCCCCACCGGTGTCGCCGTGCCGCTGAGGTGGTCGCCCGGCTGCGGAACGAAGCCGTTGCCGGCCCACGCCGAGGAATCGGTCGTGGAAAGGCCGGGCACCGGGGTGAATTCCGTGAGGCTCGGGAACAACGAAGGGTCGAAGTCCAACGCCCACGAGCAGATGAAGCCGTTGTCGATCGCCCACATGTCGGTCACCGTGAAGGTCCATGAACCGTTCAACGGGCAGCCCGCCAAGCTGCTCCATGGTTGCACGGAGGAATAGGTGCCGGGCAGCAATGCGGACCACGCCGGCTGGCCCGCCGTGGTGACGTTCGGGGTGGCGCCGAACTGGGCACACTGCGCGAAGGTGCCCAAGGTGGCCGTGGGGCTCCAGCAGTAGTCCCAGCATTCGCCCAAGATCGGGTTGTTGCCGCTGTCGGTGTCGTTGGCCGCGCCCAGGTATGTGCTCCCGCCGCCCTGCTCATGCATGGTCATGCTCTGACCGTTGGGGCAGGTGATGGAGATCACCAGGTCGCCCATGTAGCTGTGCTCCAATTCGGCGCAGATCGCCAAGATCTCGGTGTTGGGGTCGGTGATGGTTTGCCCGGGAAGGAAGTTGGTGAAGGTGAGCACGGAGGTGTATGACACGCCCGAGCCGTCGGGAAGGGCCACGCCGCCGCCCAGGTTGCTCTCCGGCAGGGCCGACCAGGTGGTCCCGGTGGCCTGCGCCGTGAGGTCAACCGTCTCCCCTTCGCAGATCGTGAGCGGGCTGACGACCGTGCCGGCGAAGGAAGGCGTGGTGCTCACCAGCACCTGCAGGTCCACCAGGTTGGTGTTGAGGCAGCCATGCTCGTCGGTCACATACAACTGCACCACGTATTCGCCGGCCTCCTCGAAGGCATGCTGCACCAAGGGGCCGCTCAAGCTGTCCACCGCGCCGTCAGCGAAATCCCACAGGTATTGCTCGATCACGGCCCCGTTCGCGCCCGCCGAGGCCGACCCGTCGAAGTCGATGGTCTCTCCTTGGCAGGCCAGCAAGGGGATCTCACTACCGAAAGAGGCCGCCGCCGTGGGTGGGGCACAAGGAGTGAAACAGGTGACCGCAGCGGCGAAGTTCCCGGTGCCGGTGTTGTTGCTGGTGAACACCACCGTGAGGCAGCCGGTGGGGTTCTCAAAGCTGGCGGCCACCACCCCCGGGGCGGTGTTCCCGTTCCAGGTCCCGATCTCCGGGGCGTTCGAGGAGTCCCCGTCGTAGATGGTGATCGCGTCGATCGGCGCGATGCCTTCGGTGCTCAGGCTGAAGACCAGCCAGTTCAGGGTGATGGCCGGCCCGCTTTCGTCCGGGCAGATGGTGATCGTATGGTTCTCGTTGTTGCCGTAGGCACCGGACTGCCCGCCGGTGTCCAGCAGCACGCCGGCACATGTGGTCACGTCACCGCCGGAGATGGGGAACTCCTGCTGGGCCATGCCGGCCTGCGCCAGAAGGCCAAGTGTGATCAAGGGTAGAATGCGTCCGTGGGTCATGGCATGAGAACTTATTGCCCAAATCTAATCCGCACCGCCGGAATCGGGTCAATGCGC
>JAVFAQ010000141.1:0-8048 GCA_034002325.1 Flavobacteriales bacterium
GGATCCGCATCATGGTGCGCTGAGCGCGGAGCTGCCGGGGCCCACCCAGGTCTTCGGATGCGATCGCCTACTGCCACTCCCGGCTGTCGATCACGATCGTCACCGGGCCGTCGTTCACCAAGGCCACCTGCATCATGGCGCCGAACTCGCCGGTGCGCACCGGGCGGCCGACCAGTTCGGTGAGGCGTTGCTTGGCGCGCAGGTACAGCGGAACGGCCTCTTCGGGGCGGGCCGCCCGGATGTAGCTGGGGCGGTTGCCCTTGGCCGTGCTCGCCAGCAGGGTGAACTGGCTCACCAGCAGCAACTCGCCGCCCGCCTGCACGATGTCGCGGTCCATCACCCCGCGCTCGTCCGGGAACAAGCGCATGCGGGCGATCTTTCCGCAGAGCCGTTCGAGGTCCGCCTCGGTATCGCCCGTCTCCACGCCCAGCAGCACCAGCAGGCCCATGCCGATGCGCGCATGCGCGTTGCCCGCAATGTGTACGGCGGCCTCGGTGACGCGTTGGATGACGGCGCGCATCAGTGCGTGTGTTCGTAGAGCCAAGCTTTCTTGCGGAAGAGCTTGTCGTCCGCGTCACGCCCGGTGATGATATCGAGCCAGGTGCCGTACATGGGGTTGGGCAGCAGGATGAAGTATTGCGCCAGGCTGTCGGCGAGGCCCTCGCGCACGCCCAGGTCGCGCTCGCCCACGGTGCGGTGCTTCAGGCGTTGATCGAAGTCGGTGAGCTGGTCGCCCACCAGCAGCACCACCTCGTACCCGGCGGCCTTCACGGCGGCCCGGCGCGCGGTCTTGTCGCTGCCCTCGGTCATCACCCGCACGTGCCCGGCATCCGCATTGGGGAAGCCCAGCTCAGCGAGGTTGCGGACGGTGGCCTCCTTCTCGGCCTCGTTGCGGTTGGTGATGTAGAACACCGTGCAGCCTTGCCCGGCGGCGTAATTGAGGAACTCCAACGCGCCGGGCAGCGCGGGCGCAGCGGCCTCATTGCACCAGGCGGTCCAGGTAACGGGGTCGAAGGTGGTGCCATCGAATGCCGCGCGCACCTGGTACTTGGAGTTGTCCAGCACGGTCTCGTCCACGTCCACGATCACGGCCGGTGGTGCCTTCGCCACGGCGAGGTTGGCATCGAGCCGCAACCGGGCCAGCTCGTACCCCTGCTGGAAAAGCCGGTAGGTCTCCGCCGAGGCATGGTGGTAGATCACCGCGTCCACCGAATGTTCGGCGAGTTGCTGTTGCACGGACATCCCTGGCGGCGACACTGCCGTGCCGGCCTGGGGAACAGGGTTGGTGGCTTGGCGGCCGGGTCCACAGGCCAGCAGAAGTGTTGCCGCGATCAGGGCGGGGCGGAAGGTGTTCGTCATGCGGTGCGGTAGGTCTCTTCGTCGCCGATGCCGGCGAGCATGTCCAGGTAGCTGTGGTACCGGCTGGGGGCGATGGTGCCTGCTTCCACGGCGGCGCGCACGGCGCATCCGGGCTCCTCCTTGTGCATGCAGTTGTTGAAGCGGCAGTCGCCCTTCACGCGGAAGATCTCGGGGAACTGGTCGCCGATGTCGGCCTCCTCCAGGTCCACCAGCCCGAAGCCCTTCACGCCGGGCGTATCGATGATGAAGGTAGGTTCGCCGCCGGGTCCGGCGAGGTGCTCCAGCGGCAGCATCTCGGCGTAGGTGGTGGTGTGGCGGCCCTTGCCGCTGGCGTCGCTGATCTCCCAGGTGGGCAGCTCCAGCGCGGGCTCCACGGCGTTGACCAAGGTGCTCTTGCCCACACCGCTGTGGCCGGCGAGCAGGCTCACCTTGCCGGCGAGCAATTGCTTCACCTCGTTCACCCCGCGGCCGTCCACGGCGGAAGTGATCAAGGTGGTGTAGCCGATGCCCTCGTAGATCTCCTGGTACTCGGCCAGCAGGTCCAGCTCGTCCTCGCTGCGGATGTCGTCCACCTTGTTGAAGAGGATCGTCACCGGCACCTGGTACGCCTCGGCCGTCACGAGGAACCGGTCGATGAAGCCGGTGGATGTCCACGGGCGCACCACGGTCACCATCAGCAGCAGCTGGTCCACGTTGGCGGCGATCACATGGCGTTGGTGGCTCAGGTTCACGCTGCGGCGCACGATGTAGTTGCGGCGGTCGTGCAGGTCGGTGATGGCGCCCGGGCGGTCGGGGTCGGTCTGCGGCTCATAGTCCACGCGGTCGCCCACGGCCACGGGATTGGTGCTCTTCCAGCCCTTCACGCGCAGGTTGCCGCGGGCCACGCACGCGTGCAGGGTGCCGTCGTCGCCACGCACCCGGTAGCGGCTGCCGGTGCTGCGCATCACTGTTCCGGTGGGCATGGGGCAAAGATGCGGACCGGGGCGCCGTGGCGGTCACGGCGCGCCTGCCTGTCCGGCAGGCAGGGCGGCGGGCCGGAACGCCGCCTGGGGCGGGATCACAGTTTCACGAACTCCACGCGCCGGTTGTTCGCCTTGCCCTCGGGCGTGTCGTTGGGCCCGGCGGGCTCGGCCTCGCCCTTGCCATCGGTCGCCATGCGGGAGCCGTCGATGCTGAACTCCTGGCTCAGGGCGGCCTTCACCGCAGCGGCGCGCCGCTTGCTCAGGTCCAGGTTCCGCGCATCGTCGCCATCGCTGTCGGTATGGCCGATGATGCGCACCTTCACCGTGGGGTTCTCGCGCAGCACCGTGGCGATCTCCTTGAGGGTGCCGTAGCTCTCGGGCCGCACCTGGTCCTTGCCGCTGTCGAAGTGGATGCCGCGGGTCACCAGGCGGCCGTCGGCGATCAGTTTGTTGCGGGTGTCCGGCGCGCCCACGGCCACGCGCAGGTCGGACACCAGCATGCGGTGCTCTTCGCAGCCCTGGTCCTCCAGCACCAGCCGGTAGGGCACCCCGTCCGAGAAGGCCCGGGGGATGTCCCACACCTTGTCCTCGTTCAGGTACATGCGCAGGCGGCTCTTCTGCCGCTGGATGGAGACGCGGGTGATCGGCGGGGCCAAGGCCGCGGCCGGCGCGGGGAGCCAGCGCGAGTTGGACATCAGTTCGGCCCCGCTGGGGTCCAGCACGGAGATCTCCACGTAGGGCGCCCCGTCGGTATCGGTGCCGCGCGGGAGCAGCTTCAGGGTCACGCGCCCGGCATCGTTGTACTGGAGCATGCTGCCCTCGGCCGTGCGGAAGTACAGGTGCAGGCTGGCGCAGGAGGCGCTTTGCTCCAGGGCCGTCACGTCCATCTCCACGGTGAAGTGATCGGGCAGTACGTCGAGGTGCTCCGGATAGGCCATGCTGGAGTTGCCCAAGCGGAACCAACGGCCCTCGGCGCCGTCCACGGTGACCACATCGCCACCGCCGTTCGTGTTCCAGCGGGCGGGGAAATCGCCGATGGCGTCCTGGCTGAAGTCGTCGTAGGCGATGAGCTGGTCGCCGGGCACGAAATCGAACTTGCCGTAGGCGCGCAGGGTGGCCTGTGGGCCGGAGGCCGCCGGGGTGCCGGATGCCGGCGCGGCCTCTTCACCCGCCGCTTCCGGTGCGCTTTTGTCCTTTTTCCCTTTCTTGCCCTTGGTGGCCTCGCGGGCGCCTTTGTCCACGCCTTCCTCGGTCTTGTCGAAGCCCTTGTCGATGGTGCGGTCCACCTTGCGTTCCAGGCGTTCGGCGGCCTTTTTCTTGAGCTTGTCCCCGATGTCGATCTGGGCCGTGGAGAGGCCGGCGGTGAGGAGTGCGGCGGCCGATACGGCCAGGATGCGCAGAAGGGGCGGGAAGGGCGTTTCCATTGCACAAGGTTAGCGCTTTGCCCGGGACCGGGGGATGATCATTGCTGGGTATTTCCCCTCAAATGCTATCCACCGAATGCTATCCACCGATCTGCACCGATGGAATGCTGGATGCGGTCCACCGATTTCACCGATTTGCACCGATGGAATGGCCCAGGGAAGAGGGCATGCTACCACCCCGTCCAATCGGTGTAATCTGTGTAATCGGTGGATGGCTGTATTCCGTGGATAACCGATCAGCACCGATGGAATGCTGAATGCGGTCCACCGATCTCACCGATTTGCACCGATGGATGCCCCCCTCAAATGCTATCCACCGATCGCACCGTTCATTCTCAGGATCCCATCGCATTCGGCCAGTGAGGTCGGCGAGATCGGTGGAGGCATTGGCTCCCCCGAGCCATCCACCCCGGCCCCCCTTACCTTCGCCCCATGGCCATTTCCGTCAGCCGCATCACCAAGGTCTACGGCACGCAGAAGGCGCTGAACGCGGTGTCCTTCGAGATCGGCACCGGCGAAGTGGTGGGCTTCCTGGGCCCCAACGGCGCGGGCAAGAGCACCATGATGAAGGTGCTCACCTGCTTCATCCCGCCCACTTCGGGCACGGCCACCGTGTGCGGCTTCGACACCCGTACGCACAGCATGGACGTGCGCCGCCACGTGGGCTACCTGCCCGAGCACAACCCGCTGTACCTGGACCTGTACGTGCATGAGTACCTGCGCTTCGTGGCGGGGGTGCACGGGCTGCGCGACCGGGCCACGCGGGCCAAGCGCATGGTGGAGCTGGTGGGCCTGGGGCGCGAGCAGCACAAGCGCATCGGCCAGCTGAGCAAGGGCTACCGCCAGCGCGTGGGCCTGGCGCAGGCGCTGATCCACGATCCGCAGGTGCTGATCCTCGATGAGCCCACCAGCGGCCTGGACCCCAACCAGCTCGCCGATGTGCGGGCGTTGATCAAGGACATCGGCCGGGCGAAGACCGTGATGCTCAGCACCCATATCATGCAGGAGGTGGAGGCCATCTGCGACCGGGTGATCATCATCGACCGCGGCAACGTGGTGGCCGACGACAAGGCGAGCGCCGTGCGCAGCGGTGCCCACCAGCAGGAGGTGCTGGAGGTGGAGCTCGACGGGCCCGTGGCCGCCAACGAATTGGGCGGCATCAGCGGCGTGCTGCAGGTACACCACCGCGATGGCCACCGCTGGCTGCTGACCCATGCCCGCGGCGCGGACATCCGCCCGGCCGTGTTCCGGTTCGCGGTGGACAACGGCCGCCAGGTGCTGGGCATGCAACGCAGCGAGCGCGGCCTGGAAGAGGTGTTCAAGGAACTCACCAAGCGGTAGGTGCGGCCCGCCTGTGCCGGCCGATGCAGGTCGACGTTCGCCATACCGCCGCGAACCCCTTCCTTTGCCCCGCTCATATCATCGCCATGCCGTACCTCTTCACCTCCGAATCCGTCAGCGAAGGCCACCCCGACAAGGTCGCCGACCAGATCAGCGACGCCCTGATCGACCACTTCCTCGCCTTCGACCCGCAGAGCAAGGTGGCCTGCGAAACGCTCGTCACCACCGGGCAGGTGGTCCTGGCCGGCGAGGTGAAGAGCGAGGCCTACCTCGATGTGCAGGAGATCGCCCGCGCGGTGATCGCCCGCATCGGCTACACCAAGGGCGAGTACATGTTCGACGCCCACTCCTGCGGCGTGCTCAGCGCGATCCACGAGCAGAGCCCGGACATCAACCGGGGCGTGGTGCGCGAGCGGCCCGAGGAGCAGGGCGCCGGCGACCAGGGCATGATGTTCGGCTACGCCTGCCGCGAGACGGACAATTACATGCCGCTGGCCCTGGAGCTGAGCCACCTGCTGCTGCGCGAGCTGGCCGCCATCCGCCGCGAGGGCCGCGAGATGACCTACCTGCGCCCCGATGCCAAGAGCCAGGTGACCATCGAGTACGGCGACGACCACCGCCCGCTGCGCATCGACGCCATCGTGGTGAGCACCCAGCACGACCTCTTCGACCAGGAGGACGCCATGCTCACCCGCATCGAGCGGGACGTGCGCGCCATCCTCATCCCACGGGTGATGGCCCTGCTGCCCGAACGCATCCGCGCGCTCTTCGGGCCGGACATCAAGTACCACATCAACCCCACCGGCATCTTCGTGATCGGCGGGCCGCACGGCGACACCGGCCTCACCGGCCGCAAGATCATCGTGGACACCTACGGCGGCAAGGGGGCCCACGGCGGCGGCGCCTTCAGCGGCAAGGACCCCAGCAAGGTGGACCGCAGCGCCGCCTACGCCACCCGTCACCTGGCCAAGCACCTGGTGGCCGCCGGCGTGTGCGACCAGGCCCTGGTGCAGGTGGCCTACGCCATCGGCGTGGCCGAGCCCGTGGGCCTGTTCGTGGACACCTGCGGCACCGCCAAGGTGGACAAGACCGATGGCGAGATCGCCCGGATCGTCGCCGCCATGCCCGAGTTCAACATGCGGCCCTACCACATCGAGCAGCGCTTCAAGCTCCGCACGCCCATCTACGGCGAGACCGCGGCGTACGGGCACATGGGCCGCCAGCCCGCCACCGTCACCAAGACCTTCCGCAACGCCGGGCGCGAGACCACCGTGCAAGTGAAGCTCTTCCCCTGGGAGGAGCTCAATGCCCTGGACGCGATGAAGAAGGCCTTCAAGCTGTAGTCGCCGCAAGCGGCTTTCCTTATTGAGTAGCGAGTGGTGAGTAGCGAGTGAGATCCGCACTACTCGCACTCGCCTACTCGCCTACTCATTACTCGTTACTCGCCTACTCGCTACTCCCCCACTCGCCTACTCATTACTCGTTACTCGCCTACTCGCTACTCCCCCACTCGCCTACTCATTACTCGTTACTCGCCTACTCGCTACTCGCCTACTCGCCTACTCATTACTCGCCTACTCGCTACTCGCCTACTCATTACTCGTTACCCGCCTACTCACCACTCGCCACTCGCTACTCGTTACTCGCCACTCACCACTCACCCACTCGTTACTCGCCACTCACCCACTCGCCACTCACCACTCGTTACTCACTACTCCCTACTTTCACATCCAAAACCCACTTGCCATGAGGTCATTCGAAGACTCCATCGCCTGGCAGAAAGCCATGGACCTGAACGAAGCCGTGGACATCGCACTGGAGGGGAGCCGGAACTTCGGTTTCAAGGACCAATTGTTCCGGGCCAGCCTTTCCATCTGCAACAACATCGCCGAGGGGCACGAGATGCCGACCACCCGCCACCAGGTCCACTACCTCTGGATCGCCAAGGGCTCGTGCAATGAGGTCTGCTCCATGCTCATCCTTGCCAAGCGTCGCGGCTACTTCACCCAAGAGCAGGTCGAACACATGCTGAGCCTACAGGATGAGGTCGGAAGGCTCCTGCGCACCTACATCAAGAACAAGACCGGCAAATGGGGCAAAATGCCGGGCCTGGTCCCCCTCATGCTCTTCTGGGCGAAACTCACCCTCCCCCTCTAACCCGTTCGAGGTCCCTCGCATCTCGTTACTCCCCCCTCGCCACTCGCCACTCCCCACTCCCCACTCGTCACTCGCCACTCCCCAATCGTCACTCGCCACTCGTTACTCACCACTCGCCACTCACCACTCACCACTCACCACTCGCCACTCGCCACTCGCCACTCGTTACTCGGTACTCGGTACTCGTTACCAAGAGCCACCCGTTTGCCCATTCGTCCGGATCGACTACATTTGCAGCCCATTTTGCGGTAGACCCCATGTACGCCATCGTAGACATCGCCGGCCAGCAGTTCAAAGTGAGCCAGGGCCAGAAGCTGAAAGTGCATCGCCTCGAGGCCGAGGAAGGCAAGATCGTGGAGCTGGACAAGGTGCTGCTGGTGAGCGACGGCAAGGCCGTGAGCGTGGGCACCCCCACCGTGGACGGTGCGCGCATCGCCGCCAAGGTGCTGACCCACAGCAAGGGCGACAAGGTGCTGGTGTTCAAGAAGAAGCGCCGCAAGGGCTACCAGACCCTGAACGGCCATCGCCAGGCCCTCACCGAGCTGTGGATCGAGGCCATCCTGGGCAAGGGCGAGAAGTTCGACTCCGCCAAGAGCACCGCCCCGGCCCACAAGCCCAAGCCCGCTCCGGTGAAGAAGACCCGCACCACGGCCGCGCAGGCGGAAGCTGCGGAGGCCGCTCCCAAAAAGGCCGCAAGCAAGCCGTCAGGTTCCGCCAAAGCGGAAAAAGCCGCCCCCAAGAAGGCCGCTGTGAAGAAGGCCGCCCCCAAGAAGGCCGCAAGCAAGCCGTCGGGTTCCGCCAAAGC
>JAVFAQ010000142.1:0-8034 GCA_034002325.1 Flavobacteriales bacterium
TCAACAACCTCACCGAGCTCACCGGCATCCAGAGCTTCACCGTGACGGCCACCGGCCAGCCCGTGCCCGCCCCCTTGGTGGTGGAGACCGGTGAAGTGGCCTCCGAGGCCCTGGAAAGCGTGCTGGTGCGCGTGGAGGACGCCACCTGCACCGAGGCGCCCGGCGGCGCCAACTTCGGCAAGTACAAGCTGAACGACGGCAGCGGTGACGCCGTGGTGGGCAAGGTGATCCACACCACCGACCCCAGCCCCACCGTGGGCCAGGTGATGAGCGTGACCGGCGTGGTGTCCTACGGCTTCGGTGAGTACAACATCCAGCCCCGCTTCGCGGCCGATGTGGACTTCTCCACCGCGATCGCCGCGGCCGGCGTGCTGGGCACCACCACCGTGTTCCCCAACCCCGCCGCCCACGTGGTGACGGTGGACCTGGGCGCCGCCGCCGGTGAGCGCGTGGAATACCGCCTCACCGACATGACCGGGCGCACCGTGGCCACCGGCGTGGTGAGCGATGCCCGCTTCGGCCTGGACGTGGCCGGGCTGAGCGCCGGCCGCTACCACCTGGACCTGCGCACCGCCACCCTGGCCCACACCGTGGCCGTGCAAGTGCTGCGCTGACCACAAGCGACTTTCGGCAAGGGCCGCTTCCCGCAAGGGGGGCGGCCCTTGTGCATGCACGGGGCGCCTATCTTTAGCCGAACCCGCTCCCCAAGACCCTGCCCCATGCGTAGCCCGTTGTTGCTCCTGTCGATCCTGGCATGCGCGCCGTTGCCGGGCCAGATCATCTTCTCATCCGGCTTCGAGAACTGGACCGATGGCCAGCCCGACGGCTTCATGGGCCCGCACACCACCGTGGCCGTGGAGCAGTTGCAGGCCGTGGGCGCACCGGTGCATGGCGGCGTGCAGGCCCTGCGGATCGAGATCGGGCAGAGCGGGCCCGGGCAGATCACCACGCAACCGCTGGCGGTGGAGGCCGGCGGCCTGTACACCTTGGGCTTCTGGGCCCTGGGCAGCGCCAACCTCACGGCCACGGTGTTCGACGGCCGGCCGGACAACGACGGCTATGCGCCCACGAGCGGCTACCAGACGATCAACAGCGCGGCCAACTGGACGTACGTGCAGCGCCAGCTGTACGTGCCGTACGGCAGTGACGCGGCCGAGTTCGTGCTGCGCTTCGTGGGCGGCCAGCCGGGCAGCCACCTGGTGATCGACGACCTCACCGTGCAGCGCACCCTGGCCGATGCCCCGGCCGTGACCATCGCCCAGGTCCAGGAGTCGCCCTGGCCGCACGGGGCCTCGCCGTACAACTTCCAGCTGGTGCGCACCCAGGGGGTGGTCACGGGCCGGGCCTCCACGCTGTTCTACATCCAGGACGGCAGCGGGCCATGGAGCGGGGTGCAGGTGCTGCATACGCCGCCGCCCACCCTGCAGGCGGGCGATTCGGTGACCGTCTTCGCCACCGTGGCGGAGTACCAAGGGCCGGAAGGCAACTGGCCGGGCACGGTGACGCAGTTGATCGTGGTGGAGGCGCTGATCGATCACGGTCCGGCTCAGGTGCCGCCCCAGCCGGTGGAGGTCATCTCCGGCGATGCGCATGACGAGCAGTGGGAGGGCGTGCTGATCACCGTGCCCGACCTGGGCTGCATCGGCCCGCCGGACCCCTTCACCCAGGAATGGCCAGGCGCCAACTGGCAGGGCACGCTCGATGTGGTGGCCCTGTTCCATCCCCACATCGTGGAGATCGGCACCTTCCACACCATCACCGGGGTGGTCCACTACGCAGGTGAGGCCAAGTTGGCGCCCCGCAGCGGGGCCGACTTCGCGCCCGGCGTGGGCGTGGCGGAACTGCCCGCCCTCACCGCCCGCATCTACCCGAACCCCACGAGCGAGGCTTTCACCGTGGACCTCGGCGCCCATACCGGTCCGGTGGCCCTCACCATCACCGATGCGACCGGCCGCATGGTGGCCCGTGAAGTCCTCACCGCTCCCCGCCATACCATGGACGTGAGCGGTCTGGCCAACGGGCTCTACGTGTTGGCCCTGCGGAGCGGGGAGCAGCTGTGGAGCACGCGGGTGATGGTGGCGCGGTGAGCGGGCCATTGCCCTGCGCGAGGCAGGCGAGCCGGACCGCCGCATCCACGACAAGCTGGCGGCCATCATGCGGGAAATGGGCGCGGAGCCGAGCAAGTATGCATACCACCACCGCCATACGAATCTTTGAGATATGAAACGCAAGGTCACCCTCAGCCTTTCGCCCAATACGGTCGCCGACCTGGAGCAGAAGAAGCGCAAACGGAAAACATCCATGAGCAAAGAGGTGGAACGTTTGGTGAAGGATGACAAGGAGGCCCCCAAGGAAGGGGAGCATTCCGGCTTCTACGACTTGGCCGGATCATTCGCCGACTGGTTCACCGAAGAGGACTTCGAGGCCGATGACCGGGCCGGGGAAGAACTGCGTAAGACCAAGGCGTACCAGCATCTGGTGGAGCAGCGCAAGACAAAGAAGAAGAGCGCATGACCCCACGCTATTGGGTGGATACGAACGTGATCCTGGACCACCTGTTGGGCAGGCCCCCGCTGTACCAGGCATCGCGCGACCTGATCGAACCGGGGTACCATCGCAAGGCGGAGATACTCGTCACCCCGGCCTCCGTGGCCACTGTGCTCTATGTGCTGCAACGCAAGAAGAGCGCCCGGAAGCCAGGCCCCGACCTGAACAAGGTTCGCCACGCCCTTCTCCAACTCCTTCAAGTGGTGGAGGTGATCCCCATGGAACGCTCGGACTTCTCATGGTCGGCCAACAGCCACTTCCTCGACTTGGAGGATGGTGCGCAGTATTCGGCCGCAATGGGTTCGGGCAGGCTTGACGCGCTTGTGACCAACAACAAGGCCGACTTCCCGAACGTGACGCCACCCCTATGGGATGCCGCCGAAGCCTTGGCCGCGTTCAAAGCGCACGCCGGGCGACCGCGATACGTGGCCAAGCGCCAGCGACGCAAGCGGTGAACCCTCTGCCACCACAAAGCCCGCCCCGGCGGGGCTTCGTGCTTTCCGCATGCGCTGCATCCCGCGCCACCATTGCGTTTTTATAGGCCATCACTTCCACGGTTCGCTGGCCATGAGGTGGCCCCCCCGTAAGATCGCACCGCAGCCGGCTCACCGACCCGGCCCCGACCATGCTAGCGATCGTGACCAACTCCCAGCGCCAGGCCGTGGACCGTGCCCGCGCTACCCAGATGCTCAACCGGCGCACAGGTCGGCGGCGCCCCCGAAAGCACGAAAGCCCTTGTATATCAAGGGCTTTCATTGAGGTGTGAGTGGAGAATACCGGATTCGAACCGGTGACCTCTTGCATGCCATGCAAGCGCTCTAGCCAGCTGAGCTAATCCCCCAGGATGCCAACCCGTTCGCTGAACGGGAGCGCAAATGTAGCAAAAGGACTTCTTTTCCAACTTTGCGCCATGGCATTCCCGGCGGCCCTCATCGCCCCGTTGGCGGAGCACCTCTCCGGCCATGCGGGCCGCCCGGTGACCGTGGCGCAGGGTACGGCCGTGGGCGGGGGCAGCATCAACGATGCCTACCGCCTGGACACCAGCGCGGGACCATACTTCGTGAAGGTGAACGCGGCCGACCGGTTCCCCAGCATGTTCGCCGCCGAGGCCGATGGACTGAAGCGCCTGGAGGCCACCGGGGCCGTGCGCGTACCGGCCATGATCGCCACGGGAGAGGAGCGCGACGGAGGCCTCGACCTGAGCTTCATCCTGCTGGAATGGGTGGAAGAGGGCTTGCGCACGGCGGCGTTCTGGGCGGCGTTCGGGCGGGGGCTGGCCGCCTTGCACCGCCACACCGCCCCCACCTTCGGGCTGGAGGTGGACAATTACATCGGCTCCCTGCGCCAGGTGAACACCCCCGAGGCCGACTGGCCCACCTTCTTCATCCGCCACCGCCTGGAGCCGCAGCTGCGCATGGCCCGCGACCGCAAGCGCGTGGAGGCCGGCATGGCCTTCCGTTTCGAGCGACTGTTCCACCAGCTGGACGGCCTCTTCCCCACGGAGCCGCCCGCCCTGCTGCACGGCGACCTGTGGCGCGGCAATTTCCTCTGCGACGGCGACGGACGCCCGGTGCTGATCGATCCGGCGGTGTATTACGGCCACCGCGAGATGGACATCGCCATGACGCGGCTCTTCGGCGGCTTCGACCCTGCGTTCCTGGCGGCGTACCAGGCGGAATGGCCGCTGGAGCCGGGCTGGGAGGAGCGTCTCGACCTATGCCAGCTCTACCCGCTGCTGGTCCACGTGAACCTCTTCGGCGGAGGCTACGTGGCCCGGGTGGAGCAGGTGCTGCGCCGGTTCGCGTGAGCGGCGCCTACCACTGCGGCGGCACGGGCTTGTTGCCCAGCACCTTCTCGATGCGCTCCATCACCGCCGGGGTCAGCCGGTCCTGCGCCTCCACGGCCTTGAGGTTCTCCTTCAGCTGGGCCTCCTTGCTGGCCCCGAGGATCACCGTGCTCACGTGCGGGTGCTTCAGGCACCAGGCCAGGGCCATCACCGGCAGGCGCATCTCCAGCTTGTCAGCGATCTTGTTCAGCTTCTCCACCGTGCGCAGCCGCTGGGGCGTGAGCTCGCGCTCGCGCAGCCAGGCCAGGCCCTCCATGGTGAGCCGGCTGCCCTTGGCGCCCTGGGCGTCGCGGTGCTTGCCGGTGAGGATGCCGCTGGCCAACGGGCTCCAAACGGTGGTGCCCAGCCCCACCGTGCGGTACACCTGCGCGAACTCCACCTCCACCTTGGCGCGGTGGAACATGTTGTACTGCGGTTGCTCCATCACCGGGCCGATCAAGTGGTGCTGCCGGGCCACCATGTGCGCCTCCATGATCTCCTGCGCGCTCCATTCGCTGGTGCCCCAGTAGAGGACCTTGCCGCTCATGACCAACTGGTGCATGGTCCACACCGTCTCCTCGACCGGGGTGTGCTTGTCCGGGCGGTGGCAGTAGTACAGGTCCAGGTAGTCCACCTGAAGACGTTGTAACGCGGCGTTGCAGGCCTCCACCAGGTGTTTGCGGTGCAGCCCCACTTGCGTGGGCCGCTTGCCGCCGGCACCGAAGTAGGCCTTGCTGCTCACGATCCACGTGTCGCGCGGCCACTTGGTCTTCTTCAGGATGCGGCCCATCACGCGCTCGCTCTCGCCACGCGCGTAGATCTCCGCGTTGTCGAAGAAGTTGATCCCGCTGTCGTAGGCCACCCGCATGAGCTTCTCGGCGGTGGCATCGGTGATCTGCTTGCCGAAGGTGAGCCATGAGCCCAGGGAGAGCTCGGAGACCTGAAGGCCGGAGGTGCCGAGACGGCGGTAGCGCATTTCCATGGGCACAAAGTTCGCATCCGCGCCGCCGTTCGCGATATTCGCACCATGTCCGGCATCTCCAGCAACAAGGCGCCCGAGCCCGTGGGCCATTACCCGCATGCCCGCCGCGTGGGCGACCTGCTCTTCCTCAGTGGCGTGGGGCCGCGTGAACGGGGCACCAAGGAGATCCCCGGCGTGGAGCTGGACGCCGCGGGCAACATCACCGGCTACGACATCGAGACGCAGGTGCGCAGCGTGTTCCGGAACGTGCGCTGGATCCTGGAGGATGCCGGCTCGTCGTGGGAGAAGATCGTGGACGTGACGGTCTACCTCACGAACATGAAGGACGATTTCGCCACCTACAACCGGCTGTGGAAGGAGCACTTCGCGGTGGACCCGCCGTGCCGCACCACGTTGGAGATCAACTGCCTGCCCACACCGATCGCGATCGAGCTGAAGGTGGTCGCCACGGTGTGATCACGGTTCCTCCTTGAACCAGCCGGCGTACTTGAGATAGTTGGCGGCGATCCGCTCGATCTCGTTGCGCGAGAGGTCCTCGCCCACCGCCCGGATGCGCCTGGCGGGCACGCCGGCCATGAGGCTGCCGGGCTCCACGATGGTGTTCTGCAACACCACGGCACCCGCCGCGATCACGCTGCCCTCGCCGATCACGGCGTGGTCCATCACGATGGCGCCCATGCCCACCAGCACCTTGTCGTGGATGGTGCAGCCGTGTACGATGGCGTTGTGGCCGATGCTCACGTCGTTGCCGATGGTGAGCGATGCCCGCTCGTAAGTGGCGTGCAGCACGGCGCCGTCCTGGATGTTCACGCGGTGGCCGATGCGGATGCTGTGCACATCACCGCGCACCACGGCGTTGTACCACACGCTGCACCGGTCGCCGGCCACCACGTCGCCGATCACCACGGCGGTCTCGGCCAGGAAGGGGTCTTGGCCGAAGCGTGGGGTGAAGCCGCGTACGGAACGGATCAGGGCCATGGGCGGGGAGGAGCGGATGCGCCCGGTGCGGTGGTGGTCCCGCCCCGGGCCACAAGGATACAGGTGCGGCCCGGCCCTCACAAACCGGCCAGGATGGTGAGCAGCGCGACCATGGGGATATCGCCCCGGATGTGCAGCACCGCGTCGCGCTTGGCGGCGAAGGCCCCTTCGGCATGGTACACGGTATGGCCCTCGATCACGAAGGCGGCCTCGCCCCGGGTGCAGAAGGCGCCCTCGCCGCGGTACACCTTGTTGCCGTCCAGCACCAGCGCGCAGCCGCCCTTGGCGCAAAAGGTGCCGCTGCACCGGAAGAGCTCGTTCCCTTCGGCCAGGAAGGCGCCGGTGCCCTTGGAACCGAAGGCGTCGCCGCTGCGGAACACCTCGTTGCCCTGCACCACGAAGAGGCAGGGGCCCCGTGTGCCGATGGCCCCGCAGGCCTGGAAGGTCCGGTCCCCTTCCACCAGGAAGGCCGCATCGCCCGGTGTGCCGAAGGGTCCGTACGCCCAATGCACCGTGGCCCGCTGCGCGGTTGCGATGGCGGCGAACGCCAGCGAAAACACGAGCAAGGCCGTGCGCATCATCGCTTGTCCGTGGTGTAGCGCACCACGTGGATGCTGCCCGTGGCGTTGTCGCGGGAGAGGCGGGCCTTCAGCAGCATGGTGTGCTCCTCGTACATGTACTCGATGTGCTCGGCGTGGCGGCCGTCGTGCCATAGTTCCTCCGCCAGCACGTTGCCGGCCGCGTCGTACGTCCAGGTGCGCCGGTCGGTGCGCTCCACGTTCCGGTCCGGCTGGTCCGTACGCTCGGCCAGGCGGCCCTTCTCGTCGTACCGGAAGCTCGTCAGCGAACGGCGGTTGCTCACCAAGTAGCGGTCCTCGATCCGCAGCAGGTAGCCCAGGGCATCAGAGGTGTACGTGCGCTCGCGGTAGGGCAGGCCGTTGCTGTTCACGTACACCCGCCGCCATACCGTGTCGTTCACCGCCTCGTACCGGTAGTGCTCGTCGCTGATCTCGGTGACGGCCCCGGGCAGCAGCTTGTAGCGGTCGGTCGATCGGTTCTCGATGCGGGAGTACGTCTCGCGCACGGGCCGGCCCTGGTCGTCGTACCGCAGGTCGTAGGCGAAGTGGCCCACCAGGTCGTTGCGCAGGCTGCGCACCATGTGCCCGCCGGCATCGTATGCGAAGACGATGCTGGCCGTGTCGCGCCCGGTGCCGGGGTGGCCGAAGCTGTGGTTGGCGTATGTGCGGCGGCCCTGCTCATCGAAGCGGTAGAGGTACTTGCCGGGCAGCCCGCGCATGGGCTTGTTGTCCTGCTTCACCATGCGCTCCCCATGCACGGCGGCGATGCGGTTGCGCTCCATGAAGAGCGGGTTGAAGTGCAGCTCGGCGGGATCGCCCTCGGCGGGCACCAGCAGCATCTGGGCGGGCGCCGTGGCGGTGAGCAGCAGGAACACCGGTAGGGAAAGCGGTCTCATGGCAGTTGGGCGATGGCCTCGGCCACGGTGGGCACGGGCGCTTGGCAGGTCTTCTCCAGGCATACAAAGATCATGCTTCCGGGCAGGGCCTTGTCCTTCAACAACGGCAGATCGCTGCGATCGGTGCCGCCGAGCACCAGGCCCACGGGCATGTAGCGGCGGGCCAGCTCGGCGCGCAGGTGCAGGGCGTCGGGCCCGGTGATGGCCACCTCGGGGAAGGGGAACACG
>JAVFAQ010000143.1:0-8007 GCA_034002325.1 Flavobacteriales bacterium
GCTTCCCACCGGCGGCGGCCCTGCGGCCACGGCCCGGCCGTCGCCATCGGTTCCGGTCCGTTCCGCACTGGCTATTTTGCGCGTCCAACCCTGCATCATGATCCGCATCGCCGTCCTCATTTGCCTGGCCCTCGCCACCTCCGCCCGCCTGCACGCCCACGAGGGCATGTGGCTGCCCACCCTGCTCAAGAGCATCGAGAGCGACCTGGCGACCGCCGGGCTGATGATCTCCGCGGAGGACATCTACAGCCTGGAGCAAGGCAGCATCAAGGACGCCGTGGTGCTCTTCGGCGGCGGCTGCACCGGCGAGGTGGTCTCGTCGCAGGGCCTGCTCTTCACCAACCACCACTGCGGCTACTCCACCATCCAGCGGCACAGCAGTCTGGAGAACGACTACCTCACGCACGGCTTCTGGGCGGCGGACCGGTCGGCCGAGCTGGTGAACCCCGGCCTCACCGCCACCTTCGTGGTGCGCATGGCCGATGTGAGCGACCGCATCCTGCCCGGGCTGGACCCCGCGCTGGGCGAGGCCGAACGCCGTGCGGCCGTGGAGCGGCTCGCCGCGCCCATCATCCAGGAGGCCATCGCCGGCAACCACTACAACGCCGTGGTGCGCCCCTTCAATTACGGCAACGCCTATTACCTGGTCGTCACCGAGACCTTCCGCGACGTGCGCCTGGTGGGCACCCCGCCCAGTGCCATCGGCAAATTCGGCGGCGACAGCGACAACTGGATGTGGCCGCGCCATACCGGCGACTTCGCGGTGTTCCGGATCTATGCCGGGCCGGACAACAAGCCCGCCGAACCCGGCGATGGCAATGTGCCCTTCGTCCCGCGCCATGTGCTGCCCATTTCCCTGGACGGCGTGCAGGAGGGCGACTTCGCCATGATCTTCGGGTTCCCCGGCAACACCCGGCGCTACCTCACCGCCGACGCCGTGGACCAGGTGATGACGGAGCAGGACCCCATGCGCATCAGCATGCGCCGCGCCAGCCTGGAGGTGATCGACAAGGCCATGCGCGCCAGCGATGCCACACGCATCCAGTACGCCTCGAAGCAGTCGTCCATCAGCAATGCCTACAAGAAGTGGATCGGCGAGGTGCGCGGCCTCAAGGGGCTCGATGCGGTGCAGGCCAAGCGCGCCCAAGAGGCCGAACTCATCGCCCGCGCCCGGGTCCGCGGCGACGATGGCCCGGAGCAGGTCCTGCAACGGCTCGCCGGCCTGGAGCGGTCCTTGGCACCGTACACCACCGCGCGCGACCTCTTCATCGAAATGGTGTACTACGGACCGGAGGTCCTGGCCTTCGCCCACGCCTTCAACGAACTGGCGGCCGGCCATGCCACCATGCCCCCGGCGCAGGTGGACGAGGCGGTGCGGAAACTGCGCGACCGCGCCGAGGACCATTTCAAGGACTACGACGCCACTGTGGACCGCAACGTGCTCAAGGCCCTGCTGCCTTTGTATCGCCGTTACATCGACCCCGCCCTGGCGCCCGACGCGCTGCGGGAGATCGATGCGCGCTTCAAGGGCGATGCCGATGCCTGGGCGGACAACCTGTTCGACCGCAGCATGCTGGTCTCCAAGGAGCGCACCATGGCCCTGCTGGACAACTTCACCGCCCGGCAGGCCAAGGCCCTGGACGCCGATCCCGCCCTGCGCACGGCCCGCTCGTTCTATGCCTCGTTCTTCGAGAAGATCAGGCCCGAGCACGCCCGCCTGGGCGATGAGGTGGCCACCGCCATGCGCGCACACGTGAAGAACCTGGCCACCCACTTTCCCGAGCGCACGTTCTGGCCTGATGCCAACAGCACCCTGCGCCTCAGCTACGGCATGATCGAGGGCAGCTTCCCGCGCGACGGCGTGCGTTACGAGGCCATCAGCACCATCGATGGCGTGGTCGCCAAGCACGTGCCCGGCGATGCCGAGTTCGACCTGCCCCGGCGCCTGCTCGACCTGTACGAGCGCAAGGAATACGGACCCTACGCCGCCAACGGCACCCTGCCGGTCTGCTTCACCAGTTCGCTCCACACCACCGGCGGCAACAGCGGCAGCCCCGTGCTCAACGGCCGGGGCGAGCTCGTCGGCATCAACTTCGACCGCACCTGGGAGAGCACCATGAGCGACATCCTCTTCGACCCGGAGAAGTGCCGCAACATCAGCGTGGACATCCGGTACGTGCTGTGGGTGATCGACATCTACGCCGGGGCGAAGCACCTGATCGCGGAACTGGACCTGGTGGAGCACGGCCCACGCGGCGTGCGGCTGCCCGTTCACCGGTAGCCGCCGGCCCACCGTGAACGACGAAGCCCCTGCGCTGGGCACAGGGGCTTCGGTGCGGAGGCGGTGCGGCGCGGTTATGACGGCTGCACGAAGGCCTTGATGCGCAGGGTGGTCTCCTTGGGCTCGGTGTTGGCCACCACGGTCACCGTCTTGGTCTGGGCGTTCTGCTGCTTGCCGGGCTTGTACTCGATCTCGATGGTGCCGGTGCCGCCCGGGGGAATGGGCTGCTTGGGGTAGTTGGGCACGGTGCAGCCGCAGCTACCGGTGGCGTTCTCCAGGATCAGCGGCTCGGTGCCGGTGTTGGTGAAGGAGAACTGGTAGTGGTTGTGGCTGTCCTGTTGGATGGTGCCGAAATCATGCTCGTAGTTGGCGAAGGAGATCGCGGTCTTCGGCCGGCTCTGCACCGCCTCGGTACGCGAGGCCATCGGGTCGAACGAGCCTTTGGACGATGCGCTGGTGGCGGCGCTCCTCTCCACGGAGGGGTTGGCGGCCACCACGTTCTGCGACTGGGCGTTGCCCGCCTCGTTCCCGCCGGACTGGCATGCGGCCAGCGCGACGATGGCCGCGGCGAACAGGGAAAGCTGGGCGAACTGGGTCATGGTCTTCATTTTGGAGGAAGGTGGATTTTTCGGGTCTGGGGTGATGGGTGCGAAGATAGGGGGGCGTGCGGGCGCCGCAGGAGGCTTAACAGCTCGTTAACAGCGGTCAATGCCGGGCCATGCCCAGCTTCTGGAAGGTGTTGTCCGATAGCGCATCGATGGCGCGCTGGTAGCTTTGGTCCACCGGGTTGTCCGCGTTCACCACCTGCCAATAGGCGCTGGTGTCCCACAGGTCGCGGGCCACCAATGCCTTCACGCGCAGGGCGATCAGCTCGCGGGAGCGCTCCAGGCCGTCCTCTTCCAACGGGATGTCCTGCTCGGCCGCTTCCTGCACCAAGGTGGCGAACATGCCCTCGTCCATCCGGAACCCGTCGATGAAGGCGGCCGGGTTGGGGTACAGGGCGGTGAGCTCGCTGCGGTGGCGCTCCACATGGCCCAGGGTGAAGGTGTTGAGGACGCCGCGCCGCACCAGCTTGCCGAAGTAGGCGGAGCTCAGCGCGGTGTCGATCGGCACGAAGATGTCCGGCATGATGCCCCCGCCGCCGTGCACCACGCGCCGGTTGGTGAGGGTATAGTACCGGGTGGTGTCGGCGGCATGCACGCTGTCCGCATGCATCAGCTCGCCCGATGCCATCCGCGCCGACTTCTCGCGCTTGTACGCGTCCACGCCGTCCTCGTACGATTTCTGGATGGACCGGCCCGAAGGGGTGTAGTAGCGCGAGACGGTCAGCCGCACGGCCGAGCCGTCGGGCAGCATCACGGGCCGCTGCACCAGGCCCTTGCCGAAGCTGCGCCGCCCGATCACCAGGCCGCGGTCATGGTCCTGCACGGCACCGCTCACGATCTCGCTGGCACTGGCCGAACCTTCATCGATCAGCACCACCACGCGGCCGCGCTCGAACAGGCCGTTGCCCGTGGCGTAGGTGTCCTCGCGCGGGGAGGTGCGCCCCTCGGTGTACACGATCAGCTTCTCGGCCGGCAGGAACTCGTCGGCCATGGCGATCGCCGTGCGCAGGTAGCCGCCCCCGTTGCCCTGCAGGTCCAGGACCAGGTCGCGCATGCCTTCGGCCTTCAGTTCCTCGAGCTTCGAGCGGAATTCCTTCACGGTGGTGGCGCTGAAGCGGCTCACCTTGATGTAGCCCACCGTGGGGGTGGCCATGTAGCCGGCCTCCACGCTATGGATGGGGATCTTGTCGCGGGTGATGGTGAAGGCCAGCGGGTCGGCCACGCCGCGCCGCAGGATCGAGACGTTCACCTTGGTGCCCTTGCGCCCGCGCAGCCGCTTCATCACGTCGTTGTTCTTGAAGCCCACGCCGGCGGCGTTCTCCCCGTCGATCTCCAGCACGCGGTCGCCCGCGCGGATGCCCAGCCGTTCGCTGGGCCCACCGGCGATCGCGTCCACCACGTAGATCGTGTCGCGGACCAGGTTGAATTGGATGCCCACCCCCTCGAAGTTGCCCTTCAGCGGCTCGTTCACCTGCTCCAGGTCTTCCTTGGGGATGTAGATGGAATGCGGGTCCAGCTCTTCCAGGATCCGCACGATGGCCGCGTCCACCAGTTCCGCCTTGGGCACGCTGTCCACGTACATGCGGTCCAGGTGGCCCAGCAGGGCCTCGAGCTTGACGGCCCCGGTGGGGTCATGCGTTTGGGCCGCCGATGGTGAGCAGGGCGAGGAGAGCAGGAGGGCGGCAGCCGCGATGCGGAACGATCGGCCGAGCGGGGTGGTCATAGGTGCCAAGTTATGGAGAAGTGCGCCGTGCGGGCCGCATGCCGAAGGGGGCCGTGGCCTACCGGAAGAGTCCGCCCCGGCCGGGAAGGAGCTTGTCATCACGCCATTTTTCAGTGCGCACCAGGCGCTTGTGTTCATAATAACGCCACTTGCCATGGCGCAGGCCCTTCCGGTACTTGCCCCGTACGCCCTCGCGCCGGAAGGCCCAGGTGCCGTCGCGCAGGCCGTCGCGGTACTGGCCCTTGATGATGACGCGGCCCTGCTCGTCGTACTCCGTCCAGTCGCCGTGCAGGCTCCCGTAGCCGTACACGGCGAAGATCAGTGGCCGCCCGTCGGGGAAGAAGGCGCGGTACACCCCCGAGGGCTTGCCGCGTTTCATGCCCAGTTGCACGGCCACCGCGCTGGTGTCATGGGCGTACCGGCCGATCAGCTTGTACTGCTCGGCCACCACCGGGGTGTCGTACACCACGGCCAGGGCGTAGGTGGTGTCGCCCTGGGGCACGTACAGGGTGTCCGGCTGGGCCTGTGCCCGCCATGCGGCACCCGCCAAGACCAGCAGCAGAAAGGGTCGCATGTTCACGGGACGGTCCGGTCCGCGCGCAGGACCCGGAACGGGATGCGCACGGAACGGCCGTGTTCATCGGTCAAAGTTAGCAGGTGCGGCCCCACGGCAAGGTCCGTGGGCAGTTGGTGCGTTCCCCGGGTGCGGCCCACCCAGGTGCCGTCCAGGTCCCAGTCCAGCCGGGCGCCGGGCATGCGGTGTACGGCCTCCAGCACCACCTGCCCCCAGGTGCCGTCGAGCAGGCGGGGCACTTGGATGAGCGCCCCGGGCAGCGGCGTGATGGGGCCGATCACCGCGTCCGGGCCGTCATCGCAGATGCCCTCGGCCCAGGGAGGCAGCGGTGGATGGGTGCCGTGGGCCAGCCCGTGGTAATGGGCCATGGCCGGTGGCAGCACGAACCGCACGGCGGGGACGGCCCCCGGGCCGGGGCGCACGCGATGGGTGCCGGCCGCGTTCAGGAGGATGGGCCGGTGGTAGGGGCAGGGGGGCGTGCGCTCCGCCCGGGCGATCACGGGCAGGGTGTCCACCGGCATGCAATGGGGGCCGGCCCGGTGGCCGCTGGGCCGGCAGATGGCCATCGGCGCCAACGCGTCGTGCGGCACGGCGAACCCCGGCGCGGCGGGCAGCACGGCGAAAAGCTCGAACAGCAGGGGGGCCGCGGCCATGGTGCCGGTGAGCCCGGGGCGACCCTCCCCGCTGGCGTTCCCCGCCCACACGCCCGCCACGTGGCGGCTGTCCATGCCGATGGCCCATGCGTCGCGGTGCCCGTAGCTGGTGCCGGTCTTCCAGGCGATGTGCCGCGATCCCGCGAAATGCTCCCATCCGGCCTGCATGTCCGGCCGGTCGGGCAGGCGCAGCGCGAGCAAGGTGTGGTGTACGGCCGCAGCGGAATAGGGCGATACGGTGGGCTTCACCGGGCCGGGCACCACCACCGGCGGATGCACCACGGCGGGGGGCGTTCGGGGGTCGCCCGGTGCCTGCAGCACGCGCACCATCGAGGCGTACGCCCCGGTGAGTTCCCACAAGGTGCTTTCGGCCCCGCCCAGCACCAACGACAAGCCGTAATGGTGCCCCGGCCGGTCCAGGTGGTGCAGTCCCATGGCCCGCATGCCCCGCAGCGCCCGCTCCGTGCCATGCTCCTGCAAGGCGCGCACGGCGGGTACGTTCAGCGAGCGGGCCAGGGCGGTGCCCGCATGCACGGCACCCTCGAAACGCTCATGGAAGTTGCGCGGGGCGAACCCGGCGAAGCGGGTGGGGATGTCCGCCAGGAGCCGGTCGGGGGTGGTCTCGCCGGCCTCGAGCCTGGCGGCGTGGAGGAAGGGCTTCAGCAGGCTGCCGGTGCTGCGCGGCGCCTGCACGATGTCCACCGAGGCCGCTGCGGCGGCATGGGGCAGATTGCCCACGTAGGCGCGCACGGCGCCGGTGCCGACCTCCATCACCATGGCGGCCGCGTTGTGTACCTCGTTGGCCTGCCAGGCCCGGGCATGGCGGGCGGCCAGGGCCGTGGCGCGGTCCTGCAAGGCACCGTCGATGGTGGTGCGCACCCGGCGGCCGGCATGGCCCTGGGCGTGCAGGGTGGCCAGCAGGTGGGGGGCGCGCATGGGCAGCGCGTGCGGGGCCTCGGGCAGGGGTTCTTCCACCGCCAGCGACCAGGTGTGGCGGTCCATGGCCCCGGTGCGCCACAGGTGGGCCAGCAGCCGGACGCGCTTGGCCTTCAGGTCCGATCGGCCGCGTCCGGGATGGATCCGGGCCGGCGCGTTGGGCAGCACGGCCAGGGTGGCCAGCTCGGCCCAGCCCAGGTGGCCGGCATCGCGCCCGAACCACCGCCACGCGGCGGCGTCCAGGCCCACCACGTTGCCCCCGAACGGCGCATGGGCGGCGTACAGGCGCAGGATGGAGTCCTTGTCGCAACGCAGCTCGATCCGCAGGGCCAGCAGCACTTCGCCGAGCTTGCGGGCGTAGGTGCGCGGCCCGCCGTCGCCCGCCATGCGCGCCACCTGCATGGTGATGGTGCTGCCGCCCCGAACGATGCGCCCGGCCTTGCGGTTCTGCCGCCAGGCCCGCCACAACGCGGGCGGATACACACCGGGGTGCCACCGGAAGTGCCGGTCCTCGAAGGCGATCAGGCATTCGACGAAACGCTCCGGAAGACTGTCCGGCGGGGGCATGCGCCACTGTCCATCGGCCGCCGTCATGGCGCCCAACAGCTCCCCGTTCCGGTCCAGCAGCACCGTGCTGTATGGCGGATCGAACAAGGGGTCCATCGGCGCCCACCGTGCCCAGGCCGCCAGCAGCAGCGGCACGGCCACGGCGACCAACAGCGCATTGCGGCGGCGGGCACGGGTCATCGGGAAGGCGTACAACGCCGAAAGATGCGATGATCGTGCATGCGCCCTAATTTCGGCGCATGGCGTTCCCCGCGCTCCGGGCCTTGGTGGCCCTCTGGCTCTCGACCGGCGCATGGGCCATGGCGCCGGCGCAGCCCGTGCCGTCCGGCGTACCGCCCGGCGTGGTGCCGGTGGTGCGGGTCCCGGCGTTCGATCGGGCGGCGGCGCTGGCCGATGACCGGGTCCGGGCACAGGAGGGCCGCCTGCCGCTCTACGGCCGCTTCCTGCCCGTGCACGCGGACCCGGCCACCACCGGCCGTTGGGACGTGCTGCCCGGCAACGGCCGTGCATGGCGGCAGGGATTGCGCTCGCCCGGTGCCCAGGCCATGGAGCTGTTCTTCACCGATGTCCACCTTCCGCCGGGTGCCGCCCTGTTCGTTCAGGATACCGCGGGCACCACGGTCCTGGGCCCATACACGCAGGCCGACGTGGGGCCGGACGGCAACCTG
>JAVFAQ010000144.1:0-7976 GCA_034002325.1 Flavobacteriales bacterium
CATAACTACATCCACAACGCCATCGAGCTCCCCGATGGGGGCTTTGTGCTGGGCGGCTCGCGCAATACCATCCAGGACATGGCCGTGGTGATCCGCACCGACAGCATGGGCGAACCGGAGTGGATATGGTACCATGGGGAGTACGCCATTACCAGTGGCCATCAAGCATTGCTGAATGATGAGGGGAACCTCCTCGTTCCCGGCAACTGGAGTCCGAACCCCGAATGGTGGATCAATTATGATTGGTGGTCCAGCCTGTATGAATACTCTGCCACAGGGGAGATGTTGGATCGGAAGGACTATTTTTTCAGTTATACTGCGCAGTCTGGATTCATCTTGCCCAAGTCCGGCGGGCATTACTGGTTGGTCGGTGGCATGCACCAATACATCGTGAACCCGGATGGGGTGACCACGCTATGGGAGCTGGACGAGAACCTCGATTCGCTATGGATGCGCCGCTACTGGTACTATGAGCCGGATGGCGCGTTCAGTGCGGCATATAGTGTCCGATCCACTACCGATGGCGGCTTGGTCCTATGCGGTGCCACCCGCCAAGGTGTCACCGATCCCCTGCCCTACCTGCAAAGCAACTGGCTGCTCAAGTTGGATGAGCACGGCTGCCTGGAGCCCGGCTGCCAAACCCTGGGCGTGCAAGACCACGTGCTGGGGCTGGACCAATACCTGCGCGTATGGCCCAACCCGGTGGCGCGGGGGCGACCGCTGTCCATCGCCTTCGAGCCGCCACCGGAGTTCACCCTCAACGGCCCCGTGCACGTGGTGGTGCAGGATGCTGCGGGCCGGGTGGTGCATGAGACCCGGATCCACCCCGGATCCACCCCTCTCTCCTTGGTTGAGAGGCCGGGGGCTGGCACCTATCACCTGCACCTCACGGACAACACCCGCTGGCTGGCGGGGGCGAAGGTGGTGGTGCAATAACCCCGGGCATCGGACGGCCTCACGCCCACACCGGGCTGCCCTCGCTGCAATTGCGGCACATCTCGATGCTGCTGCGCGACTTCAGCAACGTCCGCCGGAAGTCGTTGTAGGCATCGCTGGTCCACAGTGCGCGGAAGCTCTGCGTGCGCAGGTCGCCCAGCACGTGGTGCGCGTCCTTGTCGAAGCAGCAGGGCACCACGCGGCCGTCCCAGGTGATCACGCAGCTGTGCCACATCTTCCAGCACTCGTCGGCCATGCGGTTCTTCACCTCCCACACCCCGCTGGCGTTGCGGCGGTAGCGGGCGTACTTGTCCTGCACGGGGATCAGCGGGTGGTCGTCGCGCGGGTCGTACACCTGGGCCGTCTTCAGCCACAGGTCGTCCACCCCGATCTTCTTCGCCAATGCGCGCGCCTCGGGGACCTGGTGCTCGTTGGGCCTCACCACCAGGAACTGGAACACCACGTGCGGGGTGCGGCTCCTCAGCTTCTTCTTCCACTTCACGATGCGTTCCGCCCCGTCGATCACCTTGGCCAGCTCGCCTTCGCGGCGGTAGGCGGAATAGGTGTGCTGGTCGGTGCCGTCGAGGGAGATGATGAGCCGCGAGAGGCCGCTGCGCACGGTGGCCTCGGCCTTTTCATCGGTGAGGAAGTGGGCGTTGGTGCTGGTGTTGGTGTAGAGGCCCTTGTTCGCGGCCAGGCGCACCATGTCCAGGAAGTGCGGGTTGATGTAGGGCTCGCCCTGGAAGTAGAAGGTGAGGGCCCAGAGGTCGTCGCCCAGCTCGTCCATCACCCGGGCGAAGAGGTCCTGCTTGAGGTTGCCGGTGGGGCGGGTGAAGGCGCGCAGGCCGCTGGGGCACTCGGGGCAGCGCAGGTTGCAGGCGGTGGTGGGCTCGAAGCTGATGCTGAAGGGCAGGGCGCCGATGCGCGGGTCCCGGGTGCGGCGTGCGCGCCGGTAGCTCGTCCAGAGCTTCGCCGCGTTGCGCATGCGCCGGGGCGTGGCCTTGCGCGTCCATTCGAGCATGTCGCGGGTGCGGGCGAGCATGGCGGCAAGGTACGGGGCACGCGGCGGGCCCCGGGGACCGGCGGAACTGCCGTGGTCCGGTGCACGGCACGCGCGGATGTGCTTTCTTCGGGGCATGGAAGGCGCATCGGATGAACGGTTCCTGCGCGCGGCGATCGCCCTGGCCGCCGCCGGCATGGAGCGTGGCGACGGCGGCCCCTTCGGCTGCGTGATCGTGAAGGACGGCACGGTGATCGGCCGGGGCAACAACCGGGTCACCAGCGGCAACGACCCCACCGCCCATGCCGAAGTGGTGGCCATCCGTGCGGCCTGCGCGGCCTTGGGCGATTTCCAGCTCACGGGCTGCACCCTCTACACCAGCTGCGAGCCCTGCCCCATGTGCCTGGGCGCCATCTATTGGGCCCGGCCGGACCGGATCGTGTTCGCCGGCACGCGCCAGGATGCCGCCGATGCCGGCTTCGACGACAGCCTGATCTACGACGAGCTGCCCCTGCCCATGGAGCAGCGCCGCATCCGCACCGACCATGCCCTGCGCGAGGAGGCCCGCGCGGTGTTCGCCCGGTGGAAGGAAAAGACGGACAAGGTGCGCTATTGACCCGGTGCCGGGGCGCGGGCCGCAGGGCAAACCTACCTACGGCAGGCAGGCGCATCTAAGATCCTTGGTGAACACCGGCTGCGACACCCTCCGGGGTCGTGGCTCCGGATCCGGATCGACGCCGAAGGCGCCTGCCTGCCTCGGACAGGGTCACAGCATGTAGAACACGAACGACCCGTGCGTATGTCGACCCCGCAGGGCGTCGCAGCCGATGTTGGGCATCATGTCCTCACAACACATCAGCATTGGCGCCGGAAATTAGATCCGCCTGCCCACCGGTAGGCAGGTTTGCCGGGGCGCGGGCCGGCGCCTCACATGATCAGCACGCCCCGCGCGCCCATCAGCGGCAGCTCGGTGAAGTGTTCCGCGCGGATGCTGTCCGGCACGAAGATGTACTTGCGGTCGTGCAGCTGGCCGTGCGCGTAGTAGCTCAGCCAGTACTGGTTGCTCAGCCCGAACACGTCCTCCATGATGCGTTCGATGCGCGCCCAGCTCCGCGGCCCCAGCTCCTCCAAGAAATGGCGCATCTCGCTGGTCCTTCGGCTCTCGCCCGCCAGCTCGCCGTAGCCGCGCGAGCTCACCATCACGGTGCGCAGCGTCAGGTCCGTGGTGTTGATCAGGTACACGTGCCAGGCCGTGCCGCCGTCATCGTCCGTGCCGGGCACCACCGCCATGGCCACGCCTTCCACCTTCGGGGGCCGGATGTCCTTGCGCATGCGGCAAAGATCGGCCCTTCGGCCCCGCGCACCCCACGGTACCTTTGCCCATATCGCACCACCGCCATGCCCACCGCCACCGCTTCTTCGCTTCCCCCGGCCATCGCGCACCTGATCGAGCCCCGCAACCACATCGCCGGGCAATGGGCCGCCGATGGCGACGGCACGTTCAACACCGTGCTGGACAAGTACAACGGCACCGAGCTGGCCCGGGTGCCGCACGCCACCGCCGCGCAGATGGACCGCGCGATCGCCGCCGCCGTGCAGGTGTCGCCGGCCCTGCGCACCATGAGCGCCGGGGAGCGCAGCGCGCAGCTCGAGGCGCTCACCGCCGGGGTGCAGGGCCATGCCGAGGAGCTGGCGCAACTGATCATGCACGAGGCCGGCAAGCCCATCGGCTATGCCCGCGCGGAGGTGGCCCGGTGCATCGCCACCCTGCGCACCGCGGCGGGCGAGGCCCTGCGCATGGGCGGCGAAGTGGTGAACATCGACCAGGGCGCCGGCGCCGGCCGCACCGCCTTCACCAAGCGCTTCCCCATCGGGCCGGTGGCCGCCATCACCCCGTTCAACTTCCCGCTGAACCTGGTGCTGCACAAGGTGGCCCCCGCCCTGGCCGCGGGCTGCCCCGTGGTGCTCAAGCCCGCCCCCCAGGCCCCGCTCAGCGCGCTGCTGCTGGCGCGCTTGGTGGAGCAGGCCGGCTGGCCCGCAGGCACGCTCAACGTGCTGCTCTGCGGCATCCCCGTGGCCGAGCAGCTGGTGAAGGACCCCCGCGTGGCCATGCTCAGCTTCACCGGCAGCGACCAGGTGGGCTGGCACCTCAAGGCCATCTGCGGCAAGAAGAAGGTGGCCCTGGAGCTGGGCGGCAACGCGGCCGTGATCGTGGACGCCGACGCCGACCTCCCCGCCGTGGCCCGCACCGTGGCCCACGCCGCCTACCTCTACGCCGGCCAGATCTGCATCAGCACCCAGCGCATCTATGCGGTGGACGCCGTGTTCGACGCCTTCCGCGACCTGCTGACGGAGGCCGTGGACCGGGTCCCCTGCGGCGACCCGGCCGATCCGAAGACCATCGTGGGGCCCATCATCGACCGCGGGCACGTGGAGCGCGTGGACGCCTGGGTGCGCGAGGCGGTGCAAGGCGGGGCCACGCTGCTGGCCGGCGGCCATGTGGCCGATCCCGACCGCAACGTGTACGCGGCCACCCTGCTCACCGGCGCCACGCGCGATATGCGGGTACACAGCGCCGAGGTGTTCGGTCCGGTGGCCGTGCTGGAGCGCGTGCCGGACTTCGGCGCGGCCATCGCCCGCGTGAACGACAGCGCCTACGGCCTGCAGGCGGGCGTGTTCACCAACGACCACGCGCACGTGAAGCGCGCCCACGACGAGCTGGAGGTGGGCGGCGTGATCATCGGCAACGTGCCGGGCTTCCGCGTGGACAACATGCCCTACGGCGGCATCAAGGACAGCGGGCTGGGGCGCGAGGGGGTGCGCTACGCCATGGAGGAGATGACCGAGCCGCGCCTGCTGGTGTACTGAGGCTACCGCAGCAGGTCGTAGCGCCGCGACTCGGTGGTCACCGCCCCGCGCACGGTGCTCTCGCGCGTGTAGAGCAGCATCACGGTGTGCGCGCCGTGCAGGTCCACGGTGATCTCCATGGTCTCCTCCACTTGGATGCCTTCGATGGTGCGGCGCAGTCTTTCGCGCGCTTCACCTTGCAGGCCCGCACCGCCGCTGCTGTCGATCAGCGCGTCGATCGCATCGTCCACGCCCTTGGGGTCGATGTGCTGGTGCATGTACATGGCGGCGGTGGCGGCGGCGGTGTCCAGGGCCGTCATGGTGAAGGTCTGTTGCGTGGGGAACGGCGCGCCGCCCAGTGGGTTGCGGGTCTCGGCCTGCACTTCTTCGGCGCGCCCGGTGATGTAGGCCACGCCGAAGGGGAAGAGGATGTGGCCGATGTCGTCCAGCGCGTCCTGGGCCATCACCTCGGGGTCCAGCACGGGGGCCAGGGCCATGCGCATGGCGCGGTGCTCATCGGGCCCCATGGCGCCGTCCAGCAGGCGGTGCATCACCTGGCGGGCGTGCTCCTCCACCTCGGGCATGTTCAGCAGGGCCAGGGGCACGCCGGCCTCGTCGGTGCCGAAGCGCAGCCGCAGGCCGTCCATGGCGGTGAGCAGGCGCTGGAACACGGCGCGCTGGCGGGGGTCGTCGGGCCACCGGGCCTCGGCCCGCAGCTCGGCGATGGTGCAGTCCACCACGTAGCTGCTGTCGGTGGCATCGGCCACGCGGAAGTCCAGCCGGTAGGTGGTGCGGCCGGTGCGCTCGCCGCTGATGTGGCGCTGCACGCGGTGGCTCCATGTGTCGCCGGGCCCCCAGTAGGCGATCACCGCGGCCGTGCTGTCGTTCACGATGTTCTGCGCGCCGGCCTCGGGGGCCAGGAAGGGGGCGAGGCAGAGGGTGGCGAGCGGTTTCCACATGGCCGCCGGTGGGGCTGGTCAGCTGCCGGAAAAACGGCCCACGCGCGGCTCCAGGGCCACGGACACGCGGGTATAGGGCCGGTGCGGAAGCGGGAAGTAGTGCGGGTCCAGGGGCACGTGCAGGTGGGGCTGCCAGGGCAGGTAGAGGAAGGCCCCGGGATCGTCCAACGCGGAACGGGCCTCGTTGGTATCGTCCCACAGGAAAACGGTGCGGGGCCGGTCGCCGCGGCAGCGGCTCAGCATCAGGGCATCGATGCTGGTGGCCCATTCGCTGAAGTGCAGGGCCGTGCCTTCGATCTCCGAGAAGGCCAGCAACAGCTTGGGCGCATCGGGCGCGTGCCGGTCCATGATCGTGGCCAGGGCGTCCAGCCGTTCGCTGTACGAGCGGCTGCGGAGGTGGATGTTGGTGAAGGCGTGAACGAAGAGCAGCGCGGCGAGCACTGTGAAGCCCCTGCGCCAGCGGTGCGTCGTGCACAGCACGGCGAAGGGCACGCACAGCATGGCGATGCCCGGCAGGAAGGTCTTCTCCATCATCGCCTCGCCGCTGCCCTCGTGGAATACGATGATGGAGATGCCCCACAGGGCCAGGGCGGCGCCCATGGTGAAGAGCATGGCGTACCGGTCGCGATGGAACAGGACCACCACCACGATCAGCACCACCACGGCGATGTACTCGTTCCGCAGGTACTGGCCGATGAACCAGATCGGGAACAGCTCACCGGGCCGGGCGATGATCGCCGGTGCATTGAGCAGTTCCTCGTACAGGCGCCCATCGTACGAATCCTCCGGCAGGGAGAGCAGGCGCCCGGCGAAATACAGCCCGCAAAGGGCGAGGAAGCCCAGTACTTCCGGCAGGCGAAGCCGGCCCAGGAGCAGGGAGAGGACCATCACGAAGCCCACCATGAACAGGGCGTTGGGGTGGGTGAACATGGCCCACACCACGATCAGCGCCACCACGGCGTACCGGCGCGGTGCACGGCCGGTGCGATGGAGCCATTCCACCGCGCCGTACAACAGGCCGGACAGGGCCACCAGCAGGTGGGTCTCCGTGGTGGCGTGGTAGAAGGAATCGCCGATGCCCACCACCAGGGAGAGCATGATGGCCAGTGCGGCCGCCGCCGACCGGAAGACGTGCCGGGCCAGCAGGATGCACGCGCCATAGGTGAGGGCCAGGCCGGTGGAATAGGCGAGCACCAGCACGTTCATGGGGGCCAGCGCCCACAGTGCCGCCAACATGGGCACCTGGGTGATGAACATGCCGTAGCGGGCCTCCTGGAAGAAGAAGCCCCGGTCCTGGATGGACCAGAACAGCTGGTACCCGCAGTCCGAATTGAGGATCCGCTCCTGCGCATGCACCACCGCCAGGGCGAGGTACACCGCGAAGGCGCTCCAGGTGAGCACGGTGGCGGCATCCCATCGCGGCCGTGCCCGCAGCGGCTTGTGCGCGCCGGTGGTCATCACTCCGGCTTGATCTCGAAGTCGTCCAGGAACTTCGTGGTGAAGTCGCCCTGGCGGAACTTCTCGTTGGCCAGCAGTTGCAGGTGGAAGGGGATGGTGGTGCGGATGCCCTCGATCACGTACTCGCTCAGGGCGCGCTCCATCTTGGTGATGGCCTCCTCGCGGGTCTGCGCGCTCACGATCAGCTTGCCGATCATGCTGTCGTAGTTGGGCGGTATGGTGTAGCCGGCGTACACGTGGGTGTCCACCCGCACACCGTGCCCGCCGGGGCTGTGGTAGCTGGTGATCTTGCCGGGGTTGGGCCGGAAGTTGTTGAAGGGGTCCTCGGCGTTGATGCGGCACTGGATGCTGTGGCGCACGGGCTCGTAGTTGAGGCCGCTGATGGGGATGCCCGCGGCGATCTTGATCTGCTCGCGGATCAGGTCGTAGTCGATCACCTCCTCGGTGATGGTGTGCTCCACCTGGATCCGCGTGTTCATCTCCATGAAGTAGAAGTTCCGGTCCTTGTCCACCAGGAACTCCACGGTGCCCACGCCCTCGTACTTCACGGCGGCGGCCGCCTTGATCGCGGCCTCGCCCATCTTCTTGCGCAGCGCCTTGGTCATGAAGGGCGAAGGGGTCTCCTCCACCAGCTTCTGGTGGCGCCGCTGGATGGAGCAGTCGCGCTCGCTCATGTGGCAGTACGTGCCGTACTGGTCGCCGGCCACCTGGATCTCGTTGTGGCGCGGCTCCAGCACGTACTTCTCCATGTACATGCCGGGGTTGCCGAAGGCGGC
>JAVFAQ010000145.1:0-7960 GCA_034002325.1 Flavobacteriales bacterium
CAGGCGGCGGCCCTGCACGTGCGCGAGCAGCTCTTCGCCGGGGTGGACCAGGTGGGGAACCTGCCCGGCAACACCGTCACCGGCGGCCGCATCAACGCCAACAACAGCATGCAGCTGATCATGGCGGCGTGCAGCGCCTGCCCGCCGCCGCTCAACCTGGCCGTGCAGGCCAGCGGGGCCGATGCCGCCGACCTGTCATGGACCGCCGGCACCGGTGGCCCCTTCGTGGTGCGGTACCGCGCGGTGGGCGCCGCGCAATGGACCGTGGTGACCGGCATCGACGCGCTGAGCTACACCGCCACGGGCATCGACCTGTGCGTGCCCCACGAGTTCCAGGTGAACGTGCTCTGCGGGGAGGAGGAGAGCGGCTTCAGCGGCAGCGTCCTGCTGGAGCCCCCGGTGGAGACCGCCCCCGTGATCGCGGTGGACGGCCTGCGCACCATCTGCCATGGGGAGGAGGTCGTCCTCACCTCTTCCCAGGCCACCGACGTGCAATGGAGCACCGGCGCCACCACGGCCACCATCAGCGTGGGCCAGAGCGGCAGCTACACCGTGACCTTCAACGGCCTGTGCGGCACCTTCACCTCCGAGGCCGTGGAGGTCCTGGTGGTGGGCGATGTGCCGCCCATGGCGGAGGACGTGGTGCTCGAGGCGCCCGGCCCCGCGGTGCTCACCGCCACCGGCGACAGCGTGCTGTGGTACGCCTCGGCCGTGAGCGATGCGCCCGTGGCCTGGGGCAGCCCCTGGGAAACCCCGCCGATCGAGGCCCCCACCAGCTTCTGGGCCAGTAACATGGTGACCGTGGAGCCGGCCGAGGTGTTCGGCGGCCCGGAGAACCGGCTCATGCCCGGGGCGTACCATACCAACGGCTCCTTCTGGCTGGAGTTCCAGGCCGATGAACCCTTCACCATCCGGTCGGTGAAGGTCTTCGCCAACGGAGCCGGCGACCGCACCATCGGCCTGGTCAATTCCGTTGGTACGGTGGTGGCCCAAGGCACCTTCACCATCCCCAATGGCGAGAGCCGCGTGGACCTGGAGTTCGACGTGCCCGCCGCCGGCCAGTACGGCCTGCGCATCATGGCGGGCAACCCCCAGCTTTGGCGCGACGGCCTGGGCAGCAACCCCGAGTTCCCCTACAGCCTGGGCACCTACGGGGCCATCACCGGCACCACGGCCACCGGGGCCAATGCCACGGCCTACTATTACTTCTTCTACGATTGGGAGGTGCAGGGGCCGGCGATCACCTGCGAGACCGATCGCACGGAGGTGGCCATCTCCATCGCCACCGGCGTGGACGAGCAGCAGGCCGCCGACGGCGTGCGCATGTTCCCCAACCCGGCGGACCGCGTGATCTTCATTGACGTGCAGGTGCCCATGGGCGGTGTGCAGGCCCGTGTGGTGGTGCAGGACCCGGCCGGCCGCGTGGTGGCGGAGAAGGCCACCGCTCAGGGCCGCGCCACCATCACCACCGCCTTCCTCGCCGATGGCATGTACGTCTACCGGGTGCTCCACCAAGGCGCCGTCATCGGCAGCGGCAAGTTCATCGTGTCGCACCTGTAAGGCGGGAAGCCGCCCCGCTCGGGTAAATTTGTGCGTATGAGGGCCGCCCGACGCATGGTAATGGCGTACACGATGGCGTGGGCCACCGTCTGCCCCGGCTTCGCCCAGTGGCCGGCCGATGCCGTGCCCGGCACCATCATGGCCATGCTGCGCCCGGGCGCCGACCCGCACCGCGTGGCCCTGGACCTGGGCCGCACCGGCGATGCCCCCGTCGCGATCACCGTGGACCGGACCATCAGCGCACCGTTGCGCACCTGGGCCTTCCGTGCCGACCCCGCCGCCGTGGACGCCCATGCCCTGTTGCGCGCGGTGAAGGCCCACCCGTCCGTGCAGTCGGCCCAGTTCGACCATTACATCCAGGAGCGCGCGGTGCCCGACGACCCCGGCTACGCCCAGCAATGGCACCACCAGAACATCCAGAGCGAGGCCGCCTGGGACTTCACCACCGGTGGCATCACCGCCACGGGCGACACCATCGTGGTGTGCATCATCGAGCGGGCCCACCTGCCCCACCCGGACCTGGCCGCCAATGCCTGGTACAACCATGCGGAGATCCCCGGCAACGGCATCGACGACGACGGCAACGGCTATGTGGACGACCACCTGGGCTGGCATGTGACCCAGGGCGATGACCAGGTGTACAACGGCGCGCACGGCACCCGGGTGGCCGGCATGATCGGTGCGCGCGGCGACAATGCCCTGGGCGTGGCCGGCGCCAACTGGAAGGTGAAGATGATGGTGGTGCATTACGGTTCATTGGTGGAGAGCAACGTGGTGGCCGCCTATACCTACCCGCTGGAGATGCGGCGGCGCTACAACCAGAGCGGCGGCACGGAGGGCGCCTTCGTGGTGGCCACCAACGCCAGCTGGGGCATCAACAACGGTCAGCCCGCCGATTTCCCCATCTGGTGCGCCGTGTACGACTCGCTGGGCGCTCAGGGCGTGCTCAGTTGCGGGGCCACGGCCAACAGCAATGTGAACGTGGACGTGGTGGGGGACATGCCCACCGCCTGCACGAGCGATTTCCTGGTGAGCGTCACCGCCACCGACAGCGACGACATGCGCGGCTCGGCCGCATACGGCCCGGTCTCCATCGACGTGGCCGCGCCGGGCAACAGCGTGTACACCACCGACATCGGCGGCGGCTATGCCCTGGCCAACGGCACCAGCTTCGCCAGCCCGCTCACCGCCGGGGTGATCGGGCTGCTGTACGCCGCACCATGCCCGGCGTTGATGGCATTGGTACAGGCCGATCCCGCTGCCGGTGCCCTGTACGTGCGCGAGACCCTCTTCTCCGGCACGGACCCGGTGGGCGACCTGCCGGGCACCATCGCCACCGGCGGGCGCATCAACGCGGGCAACAGCATGCAGCTGATCATGGACGGATGCGGGGGATGCCCGCCACCGTTCGCCTTGCAGGCCGCCAACACCGCCATCGGCGAGGCCCTGCTCTCTTGGAGCGCCCTGCCCGCGGACTCCTTCCTGGTGCGCCACCGCCCGATGGGGGCCGGCCCATGGACGGAGCTCGTGGTGCCGGGGCCCGAGGCCCTGGTGGCCAGCCTGCCGCCCTGCTCCGCCCACGAGTTCCAGGTCGCGGCGTTCTGCCCCGGGGGGCGCAGCGGCTTCAGCCCCGCCCTCACGTGGACCACCGAGGGGTGCTGCCACCTGGCCCCCGGGCCGGCCCTGGTCGCCGCCACCGACTCGAGCCTCGCCCTGCAATGGGGCCCGGTGATGGCCGCGCTGACCTACGACCTGCGCTGGCGGCCCGTGGCCGATCCCGATTGGGACCTGGTGACCGGCATCACCGGCACCCCGTTCGTGCTCGACGGCCTCGGCCCCTGCGCCGCCTACGCCTGGCAGGTGCGCACCGTGTGCGGTGGCGAAGCGTCCGATTGGACCGAACCCATCGTGTCCACCACCGCCGGATGCGGCGCCTGTGTGGAACTGGACTATTGCCCATCGGCCTCCACCAATTCGCTCACCGAGTGGATCGAGAGCTTCCACATCGGCGGCCTGGACCTCGTTTCCGGCGATGACGGCGGCTATGGCGACCATACCGGCGCCCCCGCGCTGGTGGGCATCGGCGCGCCCACGCCCTTCATCATGGTGCCCGGCTTCTCGTTCTCCGCGTTCACCGAATGGACCCGGGTCTGGGTCGACCTGGACCGCGACGGGTCCTTCAACGACGATGACGAGCTGCTCTTCGACCCGCCGGAGGGTTCCAATTCCACCGTGGAAGGGACCATCACCGTGCCGCCCGGCACCGCGCCGGGCATCACCCGGTTGCGCGTGTCGATGCGGTACCAGGCTCCGGTCCCCGGCGGATGCACGCCCACCTATCTGTACGGCGAGACCGAGGACCATTGCGTGGACCTCCAGCCCGATGTGGGCATCCATGCGCCCGGGCGCCCCGGCGACATGCTGGTGTACCCCCAACCGGCGGACCAGCAGGTGACCTTCGCGTGGCCGGGCGCTCCCCCGGGGCCGGTTTCGCTGTGGGCCGGCGATGCGGCCGGGCGCACGGTGGCCGCGTTCACCACAGGCCATGCGCCCGTGGTGCTGCGCACGGCCGCGTTCGCACCGGGCCTGTACCACTACCGCATCGCGGGCGCGGCCGGCACCGTGCGCAGGGGGCGCTTCGTGGTGGCCCGTTGAGGCCCATGGCCCCGTCTATCTTTGGCCGGCATGCGGATCGCCGCCGTCATCATCACGCGCAACGAAGCGGCGGTCATCGCCAGATGCATCCGCAGCGCCACGGCCGTGGCCGATGAGGTGATCGTGGTGGACTCCGGCAGCACCGATGCCACCTGTGCCATCGCCCGGGAACTCGGGGCGCGCGTGGTGCACCGCGACTGGACCAACTATTCCGACCAGAAGAACTTCGCCAACGGCCTGGCCACCACGCCGTACATCCTATCGCTGGACGCGGACGAGGAGTTGTCGCCCGAGCTGACGGCCTCCATCCAGGAGGCGCGCCGCAATGGCCTCAACGGCGTGTACCGCTTCAACCGGCTCACCAACTACTGCGGCACCTGGGTGCGGCATGGCGGATGGTACCCCGATACCAAGGTGCGCCTCTTCCCTGCTGGGCGCGCGCGCTGGGAGGGCGCGTACGTGCACGAGGTGCTCGTGTGGGACAACGACCTCCCCGTGCATCATCTTCCCGGTGATCTGTGGCATTACTCCTACCGCACCACCGCAGCGCACCGCGAGCGCATCGAACGATACAGTACGCTCCATGCACAGGCCATGCATGCCGCCGGCCGACGCGCGGGCTTCATCAAACTGTGGTTGTCGCCGCTGGCCAAGTTCGTGCAGGGCTACCTGCTGCAGGGCGGATTCCTCGATGGCCGTGCCGGGTTGAACATCGCCTGGTACTCGGCGCGCGCCGTGCGCATGAAGTACACCAAACTGCAACGCATGCACCAGGGGGGATGACCGCGCCACGCCACATCATCCTCAGCCGCACCGACAGCATCGGGGATGTGATGCTCACCCTCCCGATGGCCGGTGTGTTGCGGCAGCGCTTTCCGGGCGTCCGCATCACCTTCCTGGGGCGCGCCTACACCGCACCGGTGCTGGCTTGTTGCGCGCATGTGGACCAGGTGATCACGCTGGAGGAGCTGCAGGCGCAGGCCGATCCCGTGCAGGTGCTGCGCGCGCTGCAGGCCGATGTGCTCATCCATGTCTTCCCGCGTCAGGAAGTGGCGAAGTGGGCCAGGCAGGCGCGCATCCCCATGCGCATCGGCACCTCGCACCGCTGGTGGCACTGGACCACATGCGACCGTCGCGTGTCGTTCTCGCGTCGCCGCAGCGATCTGCACGAGGCCCAGCTGAATATCAAGCTCCTGCGGCCTCTGGGTGTGGAGGAGGTCTTCTCCACTGCTGAACTGGCCCCGCTCACCGGATTCACGCCGCCCCGCCCCGACGCCACCGTGGAGCCCCTGCTCAGGACCGATCGACGGCGCGTGGTCATCCATCCGTTCTCCAAGGGCAGCGCGGTGGAGTGGGGGCTGGACCATTACACGCAACTCATCCAGTGTCTCCCGGCGGACCGATATCAAGTGCTGGTCACTGGTACGGCGGCGGAGGCGGAACGCTACCGGGATGGATTGCCGTTGCACCTGCCGCACGTGACGGATACGGGTGGTCGCTTGTCGCTGACCCAGTTGATCGCCATGATCGGCGCGTCGGACGCGCTGGTGGCGGCGAGCACAGGACCGCTGCACATCGCGGCCGCGTGTGGGCGCAGGGCCATCGGGCTCTATGCGGACGTGCGGCCCATCCACCCCGGTCGCTGGGCGCCCATCGGGCCGGATGTCCATGCCCTGACCGCTGCCGACGTGCCGCAGAATGCCGATGCGCCCGCCCGTGTCCGGGCCATCCGCGCGGATCAGGTGGTGGCCGCCTTGGACGCTGATGGCCGCGCCGGCGCGAACACCAAGAGCGCGTAGTACAGTGCGAAGAACGTGGCCCCGGCCTGCGTCTCCACGGTGTCGTCCGACAGGCACGACACCCCGAAGGTGATGGCCCACGCGATGAACAGCGGCTCGTGCCATGCCCCCATGCGCCATGCCGGCCACACGATGCTGAATACCAGCCACGCCGCACCGCACACCCCGAAGCTGATGGCCCAGGTGAGGAACAGGTTGTGCGCACGCAGCCGCCAGCGGGCATCCAGCGGGCTGTCGCTCCGGTCATATTCCGCATCGAACGCGCGCTGCGTATCACCCGTGCCCACGCCCAAGACCCAATGCGCTTTCGCGATGGCGAGCCCCGTGCGCAGGTACTCCAACCGCAGTGCCAAGGTCCTCCCATCGGCACGGCCGGTCACGCGGTACTCGGCCATCTCCTGCATCAGGTCCACCAGGCGGTCGTACAGGCCATCCGGCCCCATGCGGTGGGCGTTGGTGTGACCGCCCAGGATGGCTTCCACGTCCGCCTCGCTCAACGCCGTTACGCCCACACTGTCCTTGCGCAGGCCCAGGGAAGTCATGTACCGGGCCAGGGTGCCCAGCAGCACTTCACCGCGCGCATCGAGGCTGTCCAGGGGCCGGCCTGTGCGCCGGATCCACACGCGTTCGGCCTCATGCCGGGCCAGATAGGTCCACACGTGCATGCCGTTCTCCTGCTGCGGGCGTGTGAGGTCGAACTCGTAGGGCTCCCCTCCCGGCGTGTATTCACCCGCGCCGGCCTCACCAGGCAGGGGCAGTCGGGTGCTTTGCTCCCACATGCGCGTGAGCCACACCAGCCCCACCATGGGAGTCGCGATCAGTGCGGCCTTGATGGCCCATCCGGCGCGTGACCATCGCGCGGCTTGCCGCCAAAGCATCACCCCGGTGATCAGTGCCAGGATCACGGCGGCCTGCACGCTCTCCAGCCGGTCGAGCGCGTACACCGCGGCCAGCACGCCCGCGCCATGCAGCGCGCGCAAGGGCCAGCGCCGGGGCATGTGGTACAGGAGCACCACGATGGCCATGCACAGCAGCAGCGACAGGCGGATGTGGCTGATGAATCGGGACAGGGCGCGGTGGTCGCCCAGGGTGGGGTCGGCCAGGGCGATCGAGAGCAGGGCGCTGGCCACGGCGCTCCATGCACCCAGCAGCAGGATGACGTGCAGCTCGGGGGCTTCAAGCTTCGGTCCGCCGCCCAGGATCACGCCGAACACCAGCACGGGCAGCAGGATCCGGACGAGGTCCAGGCCCCAGCCCAGATCGGTGGTCCATGCCAGGCCGGCCACGTACAGGCCCAGGAACGATAGGAACACCACCACGGGCGGGTGGGTGAAGGCCGTGCGCATACGCGACCGCAGCGCACCGGAGGCGGCGCCCCATGCCAGCCAGTTGGCGGCCAGCAGCACCTGCGCCATGCTGAGGAACGCGGTGCTCCACGGCAGCATGGTGGCGCATAGCGCCAGCGCCGCCACGTGCGTTCGGCGATAGGGGAGCCGGCCGATCATCGCACCCGCCCAGCGTCTTAGCGCCCCGTGCCGTTGCCGGCCAGGATGCTGGCGTGGAGCGGGCCGTTCAGCACCTCCAAGGCCTTGGCCACGCAGGGGTCGGTGGCCAGGGCGGCCTCGGCACGGCCCGTCTGGTAGTGGTAGCGGGACACCAGTTCGTTCAGCAGCGCCTCGTCGATGTCATCGCGGAAGCGCACCAGGTCCTCGTCGCGGTGCGGGGTCAATTCCTTGCGCAGCGCTTCGAGGGCGGGCTGGGCGTGCTCATAGTAGCGCTCCTTGCGGGCCTTTTCCACCAAAGCCTCCAACGCGTCCATGCTCTCGGTGTCGTACTTGAACTCACGCCCGTTGATGATCCGGATGATGTCCTGGTGGATCTCGTCGGTCACGCGGAAGTGGCGCGCCGGGCCGAGCTCCGGTTGCTGCAGGCGGGGGTGCGTGGCG
>JAVFAQ010000146.1:0-7937 GCA_034002325.1 Flavobacteriales bacterium
CCAGCGCACCCGCACGCGGCCGCTCAGCCGCAGGGCCATGCCCAGGGCCACCAGCAGGGTCACCGCGTAGGCGCCGGTCTGGGCCATCACGAACCATTCGATCCGGAAGGCCTCCCCGCCGGCCCGCCCCCACAGCAGCCAGCCCACCAGGGCGATCAGCAGCAGGCGGTCCAGCACGCTCAGGAAGCTGTCTTGCCGGAAGCGTTGGGCGCCGGCGATGTTGCTGCGCAGGTACAGGATGGTGGCCACCAGGGCCTGGTTCAGCACCAGCCACCCCAGCATGGTGAGCGATGCGCCCCGGTAGCCCAGCAGCACGCCCGTGCCCAAGGTGAGCACGGCGTACGCCACCATGAGCCCGGCGCGCAGCCCCGCCACCCCGCCGATGTACTTGCCCATCAGCTGGGTGTGCTGCGCGATGTGCCGCGTGTTGTAGTTGGTGATGCCCAGGTCCAGCACGATGTTCAGCAGGAAGCTCAGGCTCAGCAGCGCGGCGTACGTGCCGTAGGTGGCGCTGCCCACCGCGTCCTGCACCCCCGCGTCGATGCCCAGGATGTAGAAGGGCTTCACCAGCAGGTTCAGCACCAGCACAAGGGCCAGGTTGGTGAGGAAGATGCGGCGCATCGTTCGGCGGCGTGAAGGTCCGGAATTCCCCGTGGCCGGGCCGCCCCGCCCCGCCCGCTACCTTCGCCACCGCCCATGCCCGGCATCTTCCTGGCCATCGGCCACACCGCCCTGCTGCTGTACCTCATGCGGCGCATGCGCTTCTACCGTTGCGCACCGGGCCTCGCCTTCGGCCATGTGGCCGCGCTGTTCCTGCTCATGATCGGTGCCGGGGCCGCCATGGCCGCCATCTACACCTGGGCCTACCCGGTGCGCGCCCATGCCGATGTGTTCAAGTACTTCGACGACAGCGCGGTGATGCACGCCGCGCTCTGGGAGCGCCCGGGGGATTTCCTGCGGATGCTCTTCGGCGTGGGCGCCGACGGCCCTTGGTTCGTGGAGCGGTACTACGATGAGATGAACTCGTGGCTGCGCCAGTTCGACGACGGCCTGTACAACGACGCGCACACCATGGTCCGTGCCAGCGCCCTGGTGCGCATCATCAGCTTCGGCCGGTTCCCGGTGCATGTGGTGTACGCCGCGTTCGCCGGCCTCACCGGCCTGCTGGCCCTGCACCGCACCTTCGCCGGCCTGCTGCCCGGCCGCGAGCGCGCGGTGGCCGTCGCCTGCTTATTGTCGCCCAGCGTGCTGCTCTGGGCCGGCTCGCCCATCAAGGAGTGCCTGCTCTTCCTGGGGCTGGGCATGTTGCTGTGGCACGTGTGCATCGCCGCGGAGCACGGCCCTCGCCTGCGCACGGTGGTCGCCGTGGCGCTGGCGGTGCTGCTGCTGATGCACATCAAGGCCTACGTGCTGCTGTGCCTGCTGCCGGCGGGGGCCGTGCTGGCGGTGGGCCGCGCCACCGGGCGCCCGGTGCTGGCCTTCGTCCTGGTGGGCGTCGCGGGCCTGGCCGCCCTGGCCGCCATCGGCACGTGGTGGCCGGAATGGAACGTGCTGGAGGTGATCGCCCGCAAGCACCGCGACTTCATCGGCCATGCGCAGGCCACCGGCGCCGGCAGCTTCGTGGTGCCACCCGCCTTGGAACCCACCGTGGCCAGCTTCGTGATGCAGGCGCCGTACGCCCTGTATATGGCCCTGGTCGGCCCGTTGATGCACCCCGCAGGTGGGCTGCTCGGCCTGCCGGCCCTGCTGGAGAACCTGTTGCTGCTGGCGGTGCCGATCGTGTGCCTGCTGCATCGCCGCCCCTGGCACGCGGTGGACGGCAGCCTGCTCGCCGCCCTGCTCGCCTACTGCCTGGCCATGCTGCTGCTCATCGGCTACACCACCCCCGTCATGGGCGTCCTGGTACGGTACCGCGTGCCCGTGCTGCCCTTCCTGTTCATCGCCGCCCTGCTGGTGCTCGACCGCGACCGGGTGCTGGCCCGCTGGCCCCGCCTGCGCCCGTTCATCGTCCCATGAAGACCATCCTCCTCCCCGTCTGCGCCCTGTTGCTGGGCGGCTGCTACCTCAGCGAGACCGCCGACCTGGTGGTCCACAACGCCGCGATCCACACCATGGGCCCCGCGGGCACCGTCCACCAGGCCATGGCCGTGCGCGACGGCCGCATCGTGGAGCTCGGTCCCGAGCGGCAGATCCTCAACAAGTACCGCGCGCCCCGCAAGTTCGATGCCCAAGGCCGGCCCGTGTACCCCGGCTTCAGCGACGGCCATTGCCACTTCCTGGGCTACGGGCTCAACCGGCAGAAGGCGGACCTGCACGGCGCCACGAGCTGGGACGACGTGCTGCAGCGCACCCTGGAGTTCGCGCAGGCCCATCCCGAACGGGAGTGGTTGTTGGGCCGTGGATGGGACCAGCACCTATGGCCGGACGCGACCATGCCGGACAACGCGCGGCTCAACGCGCTGTTCCCCGACCGGCCCGTGCTGCTGCAACGGGTGGACGGGCATGCGGCGGTGGTGAACCAGGCGGCGATGGACCGCGCCGGGCTGGACCCCGACAGCACCGTGGAGGGCGGCCTGATGGTGCGCCGCGACGGCCGCTTCACCGGATTGCTGGTGGACAATGCCGTGGCCGTCTTCCAGCGGATCTTCGACCAGGCCGACGAGGCCGTCAAGCGACAGGCCCTGCTCGACGCCCAGCGCGACTGCTTCGCGGCGGGGATCACCATGGTGCATGACGCCGGCCTCGACCCGGGCTCGATCGAGCTGGTCCGCACCATGCAGCACGAGGGCCTGCTGAAGATGCGCGTCTACGCCATGGTGGCCGATGACAGCGCCGCCCTGGCCCACTTCGCACGGCACGGCCCCATCGACGAGGATCGCCTGCAGGTGCGCAGCGTGAAGGTCTACGCCGATGGCGCACTGGGCTCGCGCGGGGCCTTGCTCAAGGCGCCCTACCACGACCATCCGGGCCACCACGGCCTGCAGCTGGCCACGCGCGACCACTTCGCCGAAGTGGCCCGGTGGTGCAAGGCGAACGGATTCCAGATGAACACACACTGCATCGGCGACAGCGCCAACAAGTTGCTGCTCGATGTGTACGCCGAAGTGCTGGGCGGCACCAACGACCTGCGCTGGCGCATCGAGCATGCCCAGGTCGTATCCCCGGAAGACCGCTCGAAGTTCGCCACCTTCAGCATCATCCCCAGCGTGCAGCCCACGCATGCCACCAGCGACGGCCCCTGGGCGGAGGACCGGCTGGGCCCCGGGCGCATCGCGCACGCCTACGCCTACGATGACCTGCGCAAGACCATGGGCATGGTGGCCCTGGGCACCGATTTCCCGGTGGAGGGCATCGACCCGCTGCAGACCTTCCGCAGCGCGGTGCTGCGGCAGAGCGCCACCGGGTGGCCGGACGGCGGCTACCGCCCGGAGAACGCCCTCTCACGCATGGACGCCCTGCGCGGGATGACCATTTGGAACGCGATCGCCAGCTTCACCGAGGACGAGTTGGGCAGCCTGGAGGAAGGCAAGCGCGCGGACATGGTGGTGCTGGACCGCGACCTGCTGAAGGTGGACGCCGGGCTGCTCCAAGGGACCCGCGTGGTGGCCGTGTTCGTGGGGGGCGAGCAGGTGAGGTGAGGCACCGCCACGGCGCTCATGCGGGCAACGGCAGGGCCGTCGCGTACGCGAAGCCGATGCGCTCGGCGGCCTCGAGCTTGCGCAGGTCGAACATCACGAAGGCGCTCAGGGCCGGCGGCTCGATGAAGAGGTGGCAGCCTTTGGCCGATCGCATCACCAGCTCGCGGAAGCTCAGGTGCCAGACCCGGTCCAACATGGCGAAGCGGCCCAGCCGGCCCGGCCCGAAGGGCGACAGCGGATTGACGTACACGGCGATGGTCTCCGCGTGGCGCGCGGCGAAGGGTTCCACGGGCAGGTTGTTGCTCAGCCCGCCGTCCACGTAATGCGTGCCGTCGATCAGCACCGGTGGGAACACCAGGGGCACGGCACAGGAGGCCATCAGCGCGGGCACCAGCGGCCCGGCCGAGAAGATGCGCTGCCCGCCACGCTCCAGGTCGGTGGCGGTGACGTGCAGCGGCATGCGCAGGTCCTCGAAGCGTTCGGCCCGCAGGTGGGCCCGCAGGAAATCCTCCAGGCGTCGGGAGCCCGCGCGCGGCCTTCGCCACAGGCGGGCGTGGCGCAGGGCGTCGTGCAGCATGGGCATCAGGTCCCCGGGGGCATGGCCATCGGCGACCAGGGCGCCCACCAACGCGCCGGCGCTGGTGCCGGAGATCGCATCGGGCACGATGCCGCGCAGGGCCAGGGCCTGCAGCACGCCGGCATGGGCGGCCCCGCGCACCCCGCCGCCCGAAAGCACGAAGGGCCGGTGTTCCATCACGGGCGGCCGGGTCCGTGCCGCCCGGTCATGGCAGTTTGATGAAACGTTGCGCCCAATTGTCGTCCACGCCGGAGACCAGCACGGTGTACAGGCCCGGGGCCAGGTGGGCCACATCGATCCGCATGGGATCGGCGACGATGCGGGCGGCATGCACCACGCGGCCCTGCTCGTCGAGCATCGCTATCTGACGGGGCGGGCCCGCCGGTGGCCGCACATGCAGCACATCGCCCACCGGCGAGGGCCAGAGCATCGGCCGGTCCGTGCCGTGCGCGCCGACGCCGGTGAACAGCACCTGGTGCGGGGCGCTCATCGCCGTGCAGCCGTTCGCATCGGTCACCTGCACGGTGTACAGGCCGGCGCTCTGGGCCTCCCATTCCGGTCCGGTGGCGCCGGCCACGGGTTCGCCATCGAGGAACCACTGGTACAGGAGGTCGTCGGCGGCGGTCTGCAACAGCGCGCCGTCCACCTGCACCACGGGCGTGGCCGGTGCCGGATGCACCACGATGTGGAGCGTATCGCTGAAGGCATGGCAGCCCACGCTGGTGAAGCCGGTGACGCTCACCGGGCCGGTCTGGCCCACGGTGATCGACGGCCCCGTGCTGCCATCGGACCAGAGGTAGTGGGCATGGCCCCCGGCCGCCGTCACCTCCGTCACCTCGCCTTCGCACAACGTGTCGGGTCCCAGCAGCGCGATGTCCACCGGCGGTGGCATGGCGGCCACCAGGGTGGCGAAGGCATCGAGCTTGCCGTGGCCCCAGGTGCTGTTGGGCACTTCGCCGGTGAATGAGTCGGCCATGGCGCCCGCAGCGAGCGCTTCCCGGACGCCCTCGGCGGTGGCGTAGGGGCATTGCTGCAGGAGCAGGGCCACCGTGCCGGCCACCACGGGCGACGACATGGAGGAGCCGCCGTTGCGCACGTGCATGCACCCCTGCGCCAGCTTGAAGGGCTCGTTGGCCACGAGGTTGGGCAGCAGGTACAAGGGGCAGGTGCTCATCAGCACATCGCCGGTGGCGCTGATGTCCGGCTTGACCAGGCCCGTGCGCGTGGGACCCTTGCTGCTGGTGGCGGCGATCGCGGCGGGGCTGGCCACGATGGGCACCACCTGTTCATCGCAGCTCATGTAGGCCTCCACGCCGTAGTGGTTGCCCACGGTGACCACGTGCGGGGAACAGGCCCAGGAGTCCACGATGTGCTGGTGGTTGTCCGGCGGCACGTACTGGGCCATGGGCGGGTACACTTCCGGGGAAGGTCCGCTGGCCACCATGGTGGACGTGCCGAACTGGGCGTGGCTCCACACATCGAAGCGGCCGGTGCCGGTGGTGATGAACCGGAAGCGGTACGCGCTGGAGTCCGGCTGCTGCAAGAGCACCTGCATGCGGTACTGGTCGCCGCGCTCGGCCAGGAAGTACTGCACCACCGCGAGCTGGTGGCCGGCTGGGCTGCGCAGGGTGTCCACCATGGCCTGGCCCACGTTGCCGGGCGCGGTGCGGAAGGGGGTGCGGCCGCGGAACTGCAGGGCGGGGGCCACGCGGTCGGCGCCCACGGCGAACTGCACCTCGTTGAACTGGTCCTGGTCGGCCCACAGCTCGAAGAACACGGCCGGGAAGCCCAGCCCGCTGTTGTTGTTGTGCAGGAACCAGGTGAAGCTGGTGTCCGGGGTGACGTCGGTGCGCAGATGGTAGGGCGCGAAGCTGTTGCTGTTGCCCACGGCGCACACCATGGCGCGGCCGGGCTGCTCCTGGAGCATGTCGTCGATGAGCAGGGCGCTTGGGTCGAGGCCGTCGTGCGAGCCGAGGTAGGTGCCCACGCTGGCATTGATCACCGCGGGCTTGCCGACGGCGGCGGCGGCCTGCAGGATGTAATGCACCCCGTCGGCCACCCGGGCGCGGAAGTTGCCGGCGCCCATGTTCACCGATACCACCACCAGGTCGGCGGCGGGGGCCACGCCCTTGTGGCGGCCGTTGGCACCGGCGTTGCCGGCCGCAGTGCCGGTCACCAGGGTGCCGTGGCCGAAGTAGGGCGTCTGGTCGCCGGGGCCCATCAGCCCGGCGTTGATCTGCGTGCTGTCCCAGGCCTGGCCGTAACCGTAGGGTTCGGGGGTGAGTTCGTTGACGGGCTTGGTCTGGTCCCAGAAGCGGAGCACGCGGGTGCGGCCGTCGGGCAGCAGCATGTCCGGGTGCTCGATGTCCAGCCCGGCATCGATCATGCCCACCACCACGTCCTGGCCATCGAACGCCTGGGGCAACGGGGCCAGGCCGGCATGCACCGCGTTCACCAGGTGGGTCACGCGCATGGAATCGTTGAGCACGGTGCCCGGCGCGCCGTCAAAGTCCAGCCCGCGCACGCCCGGCGCGGCGGCCAGGGCCCGCACGGCCTGCACCGGAAGACGCACGCTGCTCCACCCGGCGCGGGCCATCTTCACCCGGCCGCCCAACGCACGGACCGCCATGGCCACGCGCTCGGCATCGCCCTGCACGTACAGGTCCACCGCCTCGGTGGTGGCCCCGTGCCGGTCGATCCATGCGGCGAAGGCCGGGTCGACCAGGCGTTCACCGGGAGATTGAGCGCCCGACTCCCCGGCCAGGAGCAGGAGGGCCATGCCGATCAGAGCTGTGCGTAGCATGACCCAAATCTATGGGGCGGGAACGATCGTCCGGTTCAATCGAACCGCACGGTGCGGGCCGGCGCGATGCGGGCCACGAGCATGCTGGGCAGCACCAGCGCGGCGATGCACACGGCGAGGGTGCCGATGTTGAGCAGCACGATGGGCCCGATGGCGAGGTCCACGGGCACGGCGTCCACGTAATAGCTTTCCATGGGCAGCGTCACGATGCCGAAGCGCTGCTGCAACAGGCACAGGCCGATGCCCACGATGTCGCCCAGCAGGATGCCCACGCCCAGGACCATGGCGGCCACCATGAGGAACACGCGCCGCACCGCGCCGTCCGTGGCGCCCATGGCCTTGAGCACGCCGATCATGCGGGTGCGCTCCAGGATCAGCACCAACAGGGCGGAGGCCATGTTGATGATGGCCACGACCACCATCAGCACGATCACCACCCACACGTTGGTGTCCAGCAGTTCCAGCCAGCCGAAGATCTCCGGGAAGCGGTCGCGTGCGCTGAGCGAGCGCATGTTCGGGGGCAGATGGCGGCGGTACACCAGCTGGTCCATCTCGTCCAGCCGGCGCGGATCGTCCAGCAGCACCTCGAACGCGCCGACATAGTGGCGGTCGCTGCCGCCGCTGCCACCGGTGGTGATGGTGGCCTGGTCGCGGCGCAGGACGGTGCCGGCGGACGTCCCGGGCCGGGGGGCGATCCGCAGCCAGGCGGTGTCGGGCACGGTGTGCGACGCATCGTGGACCACCACGCGCACGACGGTGTCGCGGGTGGTGCGCACCCGGTGCGGCCCATCGCCGTGCAGGCGGGTGCCCGGCCACTCGAAATGGTGTACGTGGTCGCCGCCGAAGGCCAGGGCCTTCACCACGATGCCGTCGGCCACCGACGTGTCCGGGGCGTACAGCTCGGCCTTCAGCCCCCATT
>JAVFAQ010000147.1:0-7836 GCA_034002325.1 Flavobacteriales bacterium
GCCTGCGACATCGAGTTCAAGTTCCCCATGGGCTTCAAGGAGCTGGAGGGCATACACAGCCGCACGGACTACGACCTGGCCAACCACGAGAAGCACAGCGGCAAGAAGCTGCGCTACTTCGATACGGAAACCAACGAGAGCTATGTGCCCTATGTGCTGGAGACGAGCATCGGGCTGGACCGCATGTTCCTGGCGATCCTCAGCGCAGCGTACACCGAGGAGCAGTTGGCCAACGGTGAGACGCGCGAAGTGCTGCGCATCCCCGCGCCGCTGGCACCGGTGAAGGTGGCCGTGCTGCCGCTGGTGCGGAAGGACGGCTTTCCGGAGAAGGCGCGTGAGATCTTCGATCGCTTGAAGATCGACCTGAACTGCCAATACGATGAGAAGGACAGTATAGGGAAACGTTATCGCCGTCAGGATGCGATCGGAACACCCTTCTGTATCACCATTGATGACAAGACCCTGGCCAACGGAACGGTGACCATACGCGAACGCGACAGCATGGCCCAGGAACGCGTGAAGATCAGCGAGGTGGAGCGGATCGTGGGGGAGAAAGTGGATATGCGGGGGCTGTTGAAGAAGCTGTGAAGCGCCACGCCGGCACCCGCGTGACCAAGCCCGCCGGAAGCGGACCATCCCACTGCTCATCGCGGGGCAGGCCGTTCGCAAAGCGGCATGATGGCAAGCACTATGCGGCGGTCGTGATCGGCCCGATCATCCGCGCACGGCCCACCGCGCGGAGCCATGCGACCGCCTACCTTGCGGCCATGCCCGCTTCCCGTGCATCGCTGGTGATCGTGCCCACCCCCATCGGCAACCTGGCGGACATCGGCCGGCGCGCGTCGGAGGTGCTGGGCGAGGTGGACGCGGTGGTGGCCGAGGACACCCGCGTCACCGGCCGCCTGCTGCAGCACTTGGGCATCGACAAGCCGCTGGCCAGCTTCCACGCCCACAACGAGCACCGCACCGTGGAGGCGTTGGTGCGGCGCATGCAGGGCGGCGAGCGCCTGGCCCTGGTGAGCGACGCGGGCACCCCCGCGATCAGCGACCCGGGCTTCCTGCTGGTGCGCGCCGCCGTGCGCGAAGGCATCAGCGTGGAATGCCTGCCCGGCCCCACCGCCTTCGTGCCCGCGCTGGTGGTGAGCGCCCTGCCCTGCGACCGGTTCGTGTTCGAGGGCTTCCTCCCGGTGAAGAAGGGCCGCCGCACCCGCCTGCTCGAGCTGGCCGCGGAGCCGCGCACCACCGTGCTCTACGAAAGCCCCCACCGCCTGGCCCGCACCCTGCGCGAGCTGGCCGAGGCCTGCGGCGGCGACCGGCCCGCCAGCGTATCGCGCGAGCTGAGCAAACTGCACGAGGAGACCGTGCGCGGCACACTGGACCACCTGGTGGAACACTTCGCGCAGCATGCCCCGCGCGGCGAATGCGTGGTGGTGGTGGGCGGCGCGGAACGCACCTCATCGACCTGCGGCGGTTGAAAAGCCGCGCCCGCCCGGGCACCCGAAATGCCGATCGCCATTACCTTCGGTGGGCCATGATGCGTCGTTGCCTGTTGATCCTGCCCATGGTGCCGTTGTCCGTCGGCCACGTTCCCGCGCAGACCGCCGTGCTGTACAGCGGCCACGACGCCTACGTGCAGGGCGCCGGTGAGCCGGCCGGCACCTACCGCGACATCGTGCGCCGGGGCGGCCGGTACCTGCTGCGCTTCCAGGGTGCCGGGGCCGCCCGGACGGTGGCCTGCGCGGACATCTGGGGCTTCACCGTGAACGACGTGCTCTTCCGCGTACACCCGCAGGAGCAGGTGCCCGTACGGCTGATGGCGCACGGCGCGGTGTGTTATTACGAGAACGGCTTCGCGCACCTGCGCATGCAGCGCACCGGCAGTGAACTGGAGCCGGCCGGGCCGGGCCACCGATCGTACATCGGCCGCTCCCTGGACGGCGCGATCGTCCCGGCGGTGTTCACCCCCGGCGATGATGGCCCCGCCGCCCGTTTCCGCGCCGCGCACCCGCAGCTCGAAGTGCTGTTCGAGTGCATCGGCGGGCAGGACGACCTGGACAACACGCGGCAATGCGTGGTGGACTTCGAGGCCCTGCTGGAGGGCGATGGCCATCTGCGCGCGGTGGACATGCACCGACCATGAGGGCCTGGACGCTCACCGCCCACGGCGACCCCCACAAGGTGCTGGAGCTGCAGGACCGCCCCGATCCCGTGCCCGGCGCCGGCCAGGTGCTGGTGCGCGCCGAGGGCTTCGGCCTGAACTATGCCGATACCATGGCGGTCCGGGGCCTGTACCGCGATGCACCGCCACCGCCCACCGTGCTGGGCTACGAGGTGGTGGGGCGCGTGGAACGATGCGGTGCCGATGCGCCCCCCGACCTGATGGGCCGCCGCGTGGTGGCCTTCACCCGCTTCGGCGGCCATGCCGAGCTGGCCGTGACCGACCACCGCGCCTGCGCCGTGATCCACGACGCCGTGCCGCTGGGCGAGGCCCTGGCCCTGGCCACCCAGGGCTGCACCGCCTGGTACGCCGCCCAGGTGGCCTGCCCCCTGTGGCCGGGCCTGCGCGTGCTGGTACACAGCGCGGCGGGCGGCGTGGGGCAACTGCTGGTGCAAATGGCCCGCAACGCCGGTTGCACCGTGATCGCCGTGGCCAGCGGCCCGGACAAGATGCGGCGCCTGTGGGAGTTGGGGGCGCACCACGTGGTGGACCGCGCCGCCGGCGATGCGTACGCCGCGGTGCGCCGGGCCTTGGACGGTGCGCCGCTGGACGTGAGCTTCAACGCCGTGGGCGGGAGCACCTTCAAGCGCGACATGGCCCTGCTGGGCAGCGGCGGCCGCCTGCTGGTGTACGGCGGGGCCGAGCGCGGCGCGGGCGGCATGCTCGGCACCCTGCGCTTCGTGTGGCGCATGGGGCTGGTGGTGCCCATCCTGCTGATGATGCGCAGCCACGGCATCATCGGGGTGAACATGCTGCGCATCAGCGAGGCGCACCCCGAGCTGCTGGCCCGCTGCCTGCGGGCGGTGGTGGCGGCCCACCACGCGGGAGAGCTGCGCGCCCACGTGCATGCCGAGCACCCCACGTGCGCCTTGCCGCAGGCCATCGCCGAGCTGGCGGCCGGCCGCACCATGGGCAAGGTGGCCCTGCGCTGGCCGGATACCTTTGCGCCGTGCCACGAACCGCCCACCCATTGAGCGTGCTTCCCTTCCCGGCCTGGGGCCTGGGGGCGGCGCGCCCCCTGCACATCGCCGGGCCATGCAGCGCCGAGAGCCAGGAGCAGCTGCTGGCCGCCGCGCGCCCGCTGGCCGCCCAGGGCCATGCCCATGTCTTCCGCGCGGGCATCTGGAAGCCGCGCACCCGCCCCGGCGGCTTCGAGGGCGCCGGCGCGCAGGCCCTGGGCTGGCTGCGCCGGGTGCGCGAGGAGACGGGCCTGCCGGTGATGACCGAGGTGGCCACCGCCGCCCACGTGGAGGCCTGCTTGCGGGCCGGCATCGACATGCTCTGGGTGGGGGCGCGCACCACGCCCAACCCCTTCAGCGTGCAGGAGATCGCCGATGCCCTGCGCGGGGTGGACATCCCGGTGTTCGTGAAGAACCCGGTGAACCCCGACCTGCACCTGTGGCTCGGCGCCCTGGAGCGCCTGGCGCAGGCGGGGATCGGCCGGTTGGCCGCGGTGCATCGGGGGTTCAGCTGGTTCGAGCGCACCCACTTGCGCAACGCCCCGATGTGGGAGTTCCCCATCCGGCTGATGGCGGCCCACCCCGAGCTGCTGATGGTATGCGACCCCAGCCACATCGCGGGCGACCCGGCGCACCTGCGGGCCATCGCGCAGCGGGCCATGGAGCTGGGCATGGGCGGGCTGATGGTGGAGGTGCATGCCGACCCGGCCCACGCCTGGAGCGATGCCCGCCAGCAGATCACCCCGGCCGAGCACGACGCCCTGGTGCGCGCGATCACCTTCCGCAGCGCCCACCCGCCGCCGGCGCTCGATGCGCGCCTGGCCGACCTGCGGGGAGAGATCGACCGGATCGACGAGCGCATCGCGCGGGAGCTCGGCGCCCGCATGGCCGTGGCCGCCCGCATCGGTGCGCACAAGCGCGCCCACCAGGTGGCCATCATCCAGCCCGAGCGCTGGGAGGCCATCCTGGAGCGCCTGCTGGCCATGGCCCCGGCCTTGGGGCTGGGCGAGCGATTCGTGCGCGAGTTCATGGACTCCGTGCATCGCGAGAGCATCCGCCAGCAGACCACCGGCGGGGCCGAAGGATCACCAGCGAGCGACCAGAACGGGCGCCTCCCGGACCGCTGATCGCGTACTTTGCGGCCACCTGCCGGAACTTGGATGACACTCCACCAGTAACAGCCGCACCATGATCAGGAACCTCACCCTCATCGGGGCCGTCCCCGCATTGCTCCTCGCCGCCCCGCTCCACGCCCAGTTCGCCTTCACCAACGCCACCCCGATCAAGAGCAGCACCACCAACAGCGGCGGGTGCATCGGCGTGGTGGACATGAACGGCGACGGCCTGGACGACATGTGCATCCTGGACCAGAGCCGCACCTTCCGGGTGGACTACCAGAACCCGGACGGCTCGTTCACCCTGGTGACCTACGGCACGGTGAGCAACAGCGAGAACCAGTGGGGCATGGCCATCGGCGACATGGACAACGACGGCCACAAGGACCTGCTGAGCGGCGGCTACTACGATGGCGTACACCACCTGCGGATCACCGCCCTGGGCGAGAGCACCATGAGCGACCTGCCCAACGGTTCGATGTACATGCAGTGCAACAACGTGGCCGACATCAACAACGACGGCCACAACGATTTCTTCGCCTGCCACGACCACGCCGCGCCCAAGCAATGGCTCAACGACGGCAACGGCGACCTGCTCTATTCGGACATCCTGGACCACAGCTCCGACCCGCCCTCCGACGGCAGCGGCAACTACGGCAGCGTGTGGAGCGATTTCGACAATGACGGCGACCTGGACCTGTACGTGGCCAAGTGCCGCCAGGGGGTGAACAACCCGGAGGACCCCCGCCGCTGGAACCGGCTCTACGTGAACAACGGCGACGGCACCTACACCGAGCGCGCCGCCGACTTCGGCATCCAGGTGAAGAACCAGTCGTGGACGGCCGACTTCGGCGACATCGACAACGACGGCGACATGGACCTGGTGATCACCAACCACGACGCCACCATCCAGCTCTTCGAGAACGACGGCACGGGCCACTTCACCGAGATCACCGCCGGCAGCGGCCTGGAGCAGACCGGCTTCTACCTGCAGAGCAAGTTCGTGGACCTGGACAACGACGGCTTCCTGGACCTGATCGTGGCCGGCGGCACCGCCCGCGTGTACCGCAACAACGGCGACAAGACCTTCTCCACCATCAGCAACGTGTTCCCCGCCGGCAAGACCATGCACAGCTTCGCCACGGGCGACCTGAACAACGACGGGTTCCAGGACGTGCTGGCCAGCTACGGCGACACGTACGTGAGCCCGAACATGAGCAACCCGGACCGCCTGTGGATGAACGACGGCAACGACAACAACTGGCTCGTCGTGCGGCTCCAGGGCACCATCAGCAACCGTGACGCGATCGGGGCGCGGGTGACGATCACCGGCCCCTGGGGCACCCAGGTCCGCGAGGTGCGCGCCGGCGAGAGCTACGGCATCGTCACCAGCTTCGCCTGCCACTTCGGGCTGGGCGCCCACGACCAGGCCACCACCGTGACGGTGGACTGGCCCAGCGGGCTGCAGGAGAGCTTGACGGACGTGGCCGCCGGGCAGACCATCACCCTGATCGAGGGCGTGTGCGTGAGCCCGCAGGCCGCCATCACCAGCACCACCCCGTTCATCGTGTGCGGCGGCGGCCACAGCATCGAGCTCACGGCCAACGACGGGTACTCATACACCTGGAGCACCGAGGCCACCACGCAGTCCATCACCGTGACCCAGCCCGGCAACTACTCCGTGACCATCGATGACGGCGCGGGATGCACCGCCACGGCCAGCGTGTTCGTGGCCCTCACCCCGGACGAGACGCCGACCGTGGAAGCCGACGGGCCCACCACGTTCTGCGCCGGCGGCGAACTGGTGCTCACCTCCTCCCCCGCCGGCGGCTATGCCTGGACCGGCGGCGGCAACGGCCAGAGCACCACGGTCACCGCGGGCGGCACCTACACCGTGACGATCGACGGGGTGTGCGGCCAGTTCACCAGCGCCCCGGTGGAAGTGCAGGTGCTCGACGCGCCGGCGGCACCGATCGCCCCGGACGTCCACCTCGATACGCCCGGCCCCGCCACCCTGGAGGCCGAGGGCGACCAGATCAGCTGGTACGACGTGCCCGCGGGCGGCGAACCGGTGGCCACGGGCAACACCTACGTGACCCCGGTCATCACCGAAAGCGCCACCTACTGGGCCAGCGACGCGCAGTTGCACGGCACCGGCCCGGCAGCGGGGGCCAAGCCCGCCCGCAGCGACTTCGGGCAGTACCACACCAACGCCGATTACTACCAGCTGTTCACCGCCTTCGAACCCTTCCACATCCGCAGCGTGCGGGTGTACGCCAACGGCGCCGGCAACCGCTCCATCGGCCTGATCGACCGCGCCGACGGCTCCACCGTGGTGGCGCAGACCTTCAACGTACCGAACGGCGAGAACGTGGTGCAACTGGATTTCCTGGTCCCCGCGGCCGGTGATTACGCCCTGCGCGTCATGAGCGGCAACCCCCAGTTCTGGCGGGACGGCATCGGCAGCACCCAGGCCTATCCCTACGCGCTGGGCACCGTGGGCAGCATGACCAGCAGCAGCGCATCGGGCAACAACGCCACGGCCTACTATTACTTCTTCTACGACTGGGAGGTGGAGGGCCTGAGCACCACGTGCGAGGGCCCGCGCACCGCCGTGCAGGTCACCGTGGGCAACGTGGGCGTGGACGAGCTTGCGGCCACGGGCGTACAAGTCTGGCCCAACCCGGCCACCGACCAGGTGAACATCGAATGGGCGGGCGGGACGAGCGGCCGCGTGACGGTGGACCTGTTCGACATCACCGGCCGGCGCATCATCGGCGTGGCGGACGCGCAACGTGCGGCGGACGGCCTGCTGCGGCTGCCGGTGGCCGGCCTGGCCGCCGGCGAGTACGTGCTGCGCCTGCGCCATGCGGGCGGCACCAGCTCGCACCGCATCATGGTGCATTGACCGGACGACGCGCAGCAAGCCCCCGGTCCGTCGAGCGCGGTCCGGGGGCTTGTGCGTGTATCCCCGGCGGCCCCCGCCCCGTTCAAGCCCCGGCCCTACCGATGGCCCTGCCCATGCGCACCCTCACCTTCCCCTTGCTCATCATGCTGCTGGCCGGCTGCGCCAAGGACGTCATGGAGACCGCCCAGGACCTGGGCCTGCCGCCCCCGGGCTGCGGAACGGCCGAGGCGCACATGCAGGCCACCGTGGACGACGCATCTTTCTGCGCCACCCTGCAGCTGTCCGCCGTGGGCGACGGAAGCTCGGTGATCGTCACCGGCGTGGACATGGCCGGCACCACCCTGATGCTGCAGGTGGACGACCCGGCGCCGGGCGTGCATCCGATCACCGAGGCGACCAATGCGGTGCTGTGCCTTCAAGCGGGGGCCACCTTCACCGTGGCGCCGGGCACCGAAGGCCAGCTCACCGTGCTGGCGCATGACACCGTCGCCCACCGCTTCACGGGCAGCTTCACGGTGCTGCTCACCAACGAGCAGGACGGCGGTACGCGGGCGCTGAGCGGTGACGTGGCGGTGCAGTACGCCGCCGGCGGGTGACGGATATCAGTGGCCGGACCGCCCGGATCGCCGCTCTTTG
>JAVFAQ010000148.1:0-7803 GCA_034002325.1 Flavobacteriales bacterium
CGGATTCCATTTCCTCAGCGTGCGCTTCCAGGAAGCCGATGGCCGGTGGGACATCGCCGAGAGCAGGCCGGTGTACATCCATGGCACCACGGCGATCGGCCCCGCCGCCCCGTTGGTGGCCGCGGAATACTTCTTCGATGCCGACCCGGGGACGGGCAACGGTGCCGCCGCGGCCCTGATCCCCGGCCCCGGCAACACCGCCGCCATCGCGATCGATGTGGACGCCAGCACCCTGCCCGCCGGCTTCCATTTCCTCAGCGTGCGCTTCCAGGATGCCGATGGCCGGTGGGGCATCGCCGAGAGCAGGCCGGTGTACGTGCATCAGGCCGTGGTCAGCGATCCCGCAGGCCCCATCACGGCGGCGGAATACTTCTTCGATGCCGACCCCGGGACGGGCAACGGCACCGCCATGCCGATCACGCCGGGCGACACCGTGCCGGTGCATCTGCTGGCCGACGCGTCCGGCTTGGCGGCGGGCGACCATGTGATCAGCATCCGCTTCAAGCACGCCGATGGCCGGTGGGGCATTGCCGAGAGCCGGGCCTTCACCGTGGTCGCGCACGACGATTGTGCGGACGCGATCGTACTGCCCGTGCGCGCCGAGGAGGATTGCCCCGCGATGGCCACCGCCGGCAGCACTGCGGGCGCCACCCCCAGCACCCCGGTGGGCTGCCCCGCAGGCGACCATCCGGACGTGTGGTACCGGGTGGACGCCGGCGAGGCGCTGATGCTGGAGGTGGGCCTGGGCGAGAACGGCGCCCTGGGCATGGGCCTGCAGGTGCATGACGGCTGCACGGGCGCCGTGCTGTACTGCGGCACCGGCCTCTCCCACTCCTTCGCCACCGTGCCGCACACCGAATACCTGCTCCAGGTGTTCTCCACCACGACCGCCGGCGGCTTCACCATCTGCGTGCATGCGGTGGAGCACGTGACCTGGTACAGCCAGGCCACCGGTGCGCTGCACGACCCCGTGTGGGACGTGGTGCCCGTGGGCACGGCCGGTCCCGCCACCTTCGGCCCCAACGCCAGCGTGGTGGTGCAGACCGGGCACACCATCGCCCTGGACGGCACGGTGGACGTGCGCGACCTCACCGTGGAGGCCGGCGCCGGATATGAGCTCGCCGACGACGCCCGCACCGTGGTGCATGGCACGGCGCTCACCCTCACCGGTGATGTCACCGCCGGCCCCGGCAGCGAGATCGCGCTCGCCGGGCCTTCCGCCGTGGTGGACGCCGCCGGCAACGCGCTGTGGCACCTGGTGGTGGGCACGCCCGAAGGCTGCTCGCTCACCGCGCCGATCGGTGTGCACGGCACCCTCACCCTGGAAGGCGGCACCGCCCTGGCCACCAACGGCCACCTCACCCTGCTGAGCGACGCCGCCGGCACCGGCCGCATCGCCGCCATGCCGCCCACGGCCACGATCACCGGGGCCGTCACCATGCAGCGCCACATCCCCGCCGGGGCCACCAACTGGCGGCTGCTGGGCAGCGCCGTGGCCGGGCAGCAGGTGCAGGACTGGCACGACGACTTCATCACCGCGGGCTATCCCGGGTCCGCCTACCCGGGCTTCGACTCGCCGGTGGGCAGCGGCCTGCTGTGGCCCAGCATCCGCCACCACGATGAGCCCACCATGCAGGGCACCGCTTTGGCGCAGGACGAAAGCGGCGTCACCGCCACCGACCCGCTCACCGCCGGCAAGGGCTTCGCGGTGTGGTGCGGCGATGCCTTGGGCGGCACATCGGCCTTCGTGGTGGACCTCACCGGTGCGCCGCACATCGCGCACACGCCCCTGGCCCTGCCCGTGAGCTGGACCGACCGGGGCGCCCCCGCGCTGGACGGCTGGAACCTGGTGGGCAACCCGCTGCCCAGCGCCATCGCCTTCGATGCGATCGACCGCACCGACGTGGCCGATGGCTACTACATCTACGACCCTGCCAGCGGCAACATGGCCCATTGGGACGGCGCCACCGCCACCAGTACCCCCACCGGCGTGCTCAACGGGCACATCGCCAGCTCGCAGGCCTTCTTCCTGAAGGCCACCGGGGCCGGCGCCAACGCCACCGTGCATGAGAGCGCGAAGGTGGACGATGCGGCCGGCGGCGTGTTCGGGGGCGACGGCATGCCCACCGTGCCCTTCGTGCGCCTGGAGGTGCGCAGCGCGATCAACGACTTCCACGACCAGACCCTGGTCCTCTTCGGCCTGGGCGGCCCCGGCCTGGACGCTGGCGACGCACTGAAGATCGACTTCGCCCACCAGCACGCCCCCGGCATCGCCACGTTGGCCGCTACACAGGAGCTGCTGATGGTGAACAAGTACGGCGCCTACGCCACGGACATCGCCATACCGGTGGCCGTGCGGGCGCGGGTGGCCGGCACCTATGTCATCGCCATCCACACGGCCGGCACCGGGCCCGGCTGCCTGTGGCTCGAGGACCTGGAGACCGGCGCCCTCACCCCCGTGGTCGACGGTGCCGAAACGAGCATCGAGCTGCCCGCCGGCACCGACATGCCCGTGCGTTTCCTGCTGCATGCCACGGCACCGCTGGCCTTCAACGCCACCAACGGCGTGTGCGGGCCACTGAGCGGGAGCGCGACGGTGGACGTAGGTGCGGGTCCGGTGGACGTGACCTGGAGCACCGCCGGCGGCACCGTACTGCTGCACCAGCCCGCCACCACCGGCGAGGCCACGTACAGCGGCCTGGCGGACGGCAACTACATCGTACACGTGGGCGCGCCGGGCACCGTGTGCGGCACGCTCGTGCATGACTTCACCATCATCAACAGCGGCGAGGCCGTGGAAGCGGACATCGTGGCGCCGTACATAGTGGCGGTGGACGAGGAGGTGCCCTTCATGGCCGTGGCCCCGGCGGGCGCCGAGCTGCACTGGGACTTCGGCGATGGCCACACCGCCACCGGTGCCGCGCCCGTCCATGGCTATGCGGCCACCGGCAGCTACGTGGTGACGCTCACGGCCACCATGGGCGCGTGCAGCAACACCGCCACCACGGCCATCGAAGTGGGCTTCGGCACGGGCACCGGTCACATCGAGGGGGCCGGCACCCGGGTGTGGGGCGTGCGCGGGGCCATCGTGGTGGACCATCATCTGCAGGGCGGCCGGCTCACCGTGGAAGTGATCGATGCCACCGGCCGGCAGGTCCATCGGAGCGACCATGCCGCCGTGCCCGGCCGCATCCTGGTGCCGGCGGGCCACCTCGCGGCGGGCGTGTGGTCCGTGCGCATCGTCCATCAAGGTGGACAGGAGACCTTCCGCGTGCCGCTGATGCGATAGCGGCCTGTACCGCGACGCACGACCCCCGGGACCAGCACCCGGGGGTCGTGGTCGGGGCCGCCACGGCCAGGGATGTGGCAGCCCGTTCGTTCCTTTGCGGCAGCCGATCAGAAGGGTGCGAGGGTGAAAGGACAACCCCTCTCTCGCACACTCGCACCCTTCCTCCCTCGCTCCTTCGCACACCATGCACGCCATCAAACACGTCCTCGACGACACCTCGCTCACGAACACTACGGTTACCGTGGCCGGCTGGGTGCGCACCTTCCGCAACGACCGCTTCATCGCGCTCAACGACGGCAGCACCATCCGCAACCTGCAGTGCGTGATCGATCAGGAAAAGGTGGATGCCGCCACCCGTGCGCGCTTCACCACCAGTGCCTCGGTGCGTTGCACGGGCATCATCGTGGAGAGCAAGGGCGGCGGCCAACGCGTGGAGATGCAGGTGACTTCCGTGGAAGTGCTCGGCGACAGCGACGCGGAGAAGTACCCGATCCAGCCCAAGAAGCACTCTTTGGAGTTCCTGCGCGAGCACGCCCACCTGCGCTTCCGCACCAACACGTACAGCGCGATCTTCCGCATGCGCCACCAGGTGAGCTTCGGCATCCACGAGTATTTCGATTCGCTCGGCTACAACTATTTCCATGCGCCGATCATCACCGCGAGCGATGCCGAGGGGGCCGGGGAGATGTTCCGCGTGAGCACGCTGGATGCCAAGCAGCCACCGCTGAACGAGGCGGGTGAAGTGGACTTCAAGGAAGATTTCTTCGGCACCGAAAGCCACCTCACCGTCAGCGGCCAGTTGCAAGCGGAGACCGCCGCCCTCGCCCTGGGCAAGGTGTACACCTTCGGTCCCACGTTCCGCGCGGAGAACAGCAACACGGCCCGCCACCTGGCCGAGTTCTGGATGGTGGAGCCCGAGGCGGCCTTCCTGGACCTGCACGGCAACATGGACCTGGCCGAGGGGCTGTGCAAGCATCTGATCGCCCGCGTGCTTCAGCACAGCGCCGATGACCTGGCCTTCCTCGATGCGCGTCTGGCCGAGGAGGAGAAGCAGAAACCGCAACAGCAGCGCAGCGACATGGGCCTGATCGACCGCCTGAAGTTCGTGCTGGAACACCCCTTCGAGCGGATCACCTACACGGAGGCCATCGAGATACTGCTGCGCAGCAAGCCGCACCAGAAGAAGCAGTTCCAGTTCCCCGTGGAGTGGGGCGTGGACCTGCAAAGCGAGCACGAGCGCTACCTGGTGGAGAAGCACTTCAAGAAGCCGGTGATCGTCACGGGCTACCCCGGCCGGATCAAGGCGTTCTACATGCGCACCAACAGTCCCGGCGACTTCGGGTACAGCGACAAAGGCACCACCGTGGCCGCGATGGACGTGCTGTTCCCCGGCATCGGCGAGATCATCGGCGGCAGCCAGCGCGAGGAACGCCTCGATGTGCTCGAAGCCCGCATGGCCGAAATGGGCGTGCCCAAGGAGGAGTTGTGGTGGTACCTCGATACCCGCCGCTTCGGCACCGTGCCGCATGCGGGCTTCGGGCTTGGCCTGGAGCGCTTCGTGCTGTTCGTCACCGGCATGGGGAACATCCGCGATGTGATCCCCTTCCCGCGGACGCCGAAGAGCGCGGAGTTCTGAGGACCGTGACACCTAAGGCTTGTGAGATCTTATCGCGTCGTGGAGCATGGGCAGACCTCTTTCGATCGTATGTTGTGCATCGCAGGGTGACAAAAAAGCCGTCACGACCAGGCCATGAGATCCATAGAACTTTTCGCCGGAGGGGGTGGCCTTGGATTGGGGCTTGACCTCGCCGGGTTTGAACCCGCTGCTGTGGTGGAGTGGGATAAATGGTGTTGCGATACCATTCGCCACAATCAAGCTCTTGGCTTTCCCTTGGTGCAGAATTGGAATGTGCATCATGTCGATGCCAAGGAGTTCGACTACGCACAGCTTGGTAACGTGGAGTTGGTCTCTGGTGGCCCACCGTGCCAACCATTCTCATTGGGAGGCAAGCATAAGGCCTACGACGACGCTCGCGACATGTTCCCCACAGCGGTACGCGCTGTTCGTGAGCTGAGGCCCACAGCGTTCATTTTCGAGAATGTGAAGGGCATCACTCGTCAGTCCTTTGCGAACTACTTCCAATACATTCAACTACAACTCTCTTACCCGGAGATAACCATCCGACCGAGTGAGACCTGGATGGAGCATTTGGGAAGACTGGAACAACACCGAACAAGCGGGAGCGATTCGGGGTTGCGGTACAACGTGGTAATTAGGCTGCTGAACGCTGCGGACTACGGGATCCCACAAGTGCGTGAGAGGGTATTCATCGTGGGCTTCCGCAGTGATAGCGGGCAGAGGTGGTCATTCCCGGAGGCCACCCACTCATTCCAGGCACTGTTGAGACACCAGTTTGCCACTGGCGCCTATTGGGAGGAGCATGGTGTAAAGAAGAGGGAGCAGGACCAACAGCTTTCGCGTGTGCAGGGCCGACTGCCGAAAGCTCTGTCCAGTCCGGAAGCAGACTTACGCCCTTGGCAGACCGTACGTGATGCCATTGCAGATCTTCCCGATCCTCAAAGCAGATCGGCTCGGAGTGTCTTGAACCATAATTACCAGCCCGGAGCCAAGCCATATCCGGGTCATACGGGCAGCGTACTCGACCTTCCCGCAAAGACTTTAAAGGCTGGGGGCCATGGTGTACCAGGTGGCGAGAACATGATAGCGCTTCCTGATGGAAGCCATCGTTACTTCACCGTGCGTGAAAGCGCGCGACTACAGACCTTCCCTGATGGGTATCTATTCCACGGTTCCTGGACGGAGACCATGAGGCAGCTTGGGAATGCCGTACCGGTCCGCTTGGCACAAGTTGTCGGCTCATCCGTGGCCATGCAGTTACTTTCGGCGAAGGAGGCGGAACTCAAGACCCCTCGTCTCCGGATAGCAGGATGAAAAAAGAGGCCGTCTACAACCCACTGGACAAGACCAACCTGGGTGCCAGTGTTGCTGATGCGCTCCTCGCAAAGGCATTGGAACCTCTTGCTGAGTTGACCCCGTTCCAAGGTGCTGGTGTGTATGCACTTTACTATCACGGCACCTTTGCTGCCTATAAGGGTATCCGATCGGTGAAGGATGGGCGTGAAGTTCCGATCTACGTTGGCAAGGCGGTGCCAGCGGGAGCGCGTAAAGGGGATGTAGGCTTGGACCAGAACCCGGGAAGCGTTTTGTACAAGCGTCTCAAGGAGCATGCAGAAAGCATCCGATCGACCACTAACCTGCGCCTCGAAGACTTCTTCTGCCGACACCTCGTAGTGGATGACATTTGGATCCCCCTCGGTGAAGCCCTTGTGATCGCGCGTTTCAGTCCTCTTTGGAATAATCTCATCGACGGCTTCGGCAACCACGATCCGGGGAAAGGCCGCTATGCAGGGCTTCGTCCACGTTGGGACACCTTGCATCCGGGAAGGCCATGGGCCATGAAATGCCAGGCCAGAGCTGAAACACAAGAGCAGCTTCAGCGCGAGGTGATCGCGCAGTTGAAGCAACTCCGTTGAGCTTCTACCACCCCGGCATCGGCGAGATCATCGGCGGCAGCCAGCGCGAGGAACGCCTCGATGTGCTCGAAGCCCGCATGGCCGAAATGGGCGTGCCCCAGGAAGAGCTCTGGTGGTACCTCGATACCCGCCGCTTCGGCACCGTGCCGCACGCGGGCTTCGGGCTGGGCCTGGAGCGCTTCGTGCTGTTCGTCACCGGCATGGGGAACATCCGGGATGTGATCCCCTTCCCGCGGACGCCGAAGAGCGCGGAGTTCTGAGGTGCGGACGCCGAAGAGCCTGTCTGCCGCAGGGCATGAGACAGCTACGGGGTCCTAGTTGAACGGCTGCCGATCGGGTGCCACGTAGTTGGCCCGCGCTTCTGCCGTGGCGAGCAATTCGGGGTCGTAATGGGTTGCCAGCAGTCCTTTGAAATTCGTCATCAACGCTGGATGCGCTTCAATGAAAGAAGCGAAATCGCCCATTGGCCGTTGCCGTTGGAAGTGATCGACCGCATGCACGGCCGCCGTCGTAAGCGTGTCATGGTACTTCGCTTCCGCTCCAACATGCCGGGTGTAGCGCCGAAGATCGGCACGAACACGTGTGATCGCACGTTGCAAACCGACCTGTGTCAGATGGACCCAGGCCAAGCGGAGATGGGCCTCGTGCGTGAAGTGCTCCGGAGGAAGCCGACATTCCGTGAACTGCAGGATGAAGTCGGCATCCGCCAGCTGACGATGCGGTTCCAATGCGTCCATGATCCGGCAAAGATGGTGCGGGCCGGGTCTTATCGATTCGTGCTGTTCGTCACCGGCATGGGGAACACCCGCGATGTGATCCCTTTCCCCGGGTTGCCGAAGAGCGTCGTTGCACGTGGCCGGTGCGGAGCACTGAGCGGCAAGCCCTCCCCGTCACCTCCTCTTCTCCCTCTGCCTGCGGTTGTGCCAGCCGTCGAACCGGGTGCTGGCGTAGGCCACCGC
>JAVFAQ010000149.1:0-7780 GCA_034002325.1 Flavobacteriales bacterium
ATGCGGTCCCGCTCGTTCCACGCACCCCGTCCCTTCCCGCTCATCGCGGGTGTTTGCCTGCTGGTGGCCGCCGGCTGCAAGCACGAGCCCGTGCTGCCGTTGGAGGATCCCTTCGGCCCGGGCGGCCCCGGCGGTCCGGGCATTACCGAATGCGACCCCGGCACGGTCTACTTCGAGCAACAGGTACTGCCCATCCTCATTTCCAACTGCGCCGTGCCCGGCTGCCACAACCTGCCCACGGACGACAACGACGACATCCAGATCACCAGCTACGCCACCTTGATGGCCAGCGACATCGTGGACGGGGGCGATCCCTTCGACAGCGACCTGTGGGAGGTGATCAATGACAACGACCCGGACGACCGCATGCCGCGCCCGCCGCAGAACCCGCTCACGCCCGGGCAGATCGCGCTCATCGGCCAATGGCTGGCACAGGGCGCACAGAACAACAGCTGCGCCGAGGCCGGTTGCGATACGCTCAACGTGACGTACGCCGGCACCATCGTGCCCCTGGTGCAACAGCGGTGCATGGGCTGCCACAGCGGGGGCAACCCCCAGGGCGGGTTGGACTTCGGGCAATGGAGCGTGCTGAACCAAGTGGCGCTCGATGGCCGGCTGGAGGCATCGGTCACCCAGGCGCCCAACGCCATCGCCATGCCGCCCACCGGGCCGATGCTGCCCGACTGCCGGGTGCAGCAGTTCCTGATCTGGATCGACCAGGGCGCACCGAACAATTGACCATGCCCCGCCGCGCCGCATACCTGTTGCTCCTGTCGCTGCTCATGGCCGGCACGGGCTGCTACTACGACAACGAGGAGGCGCTCTACCCCGGCGTGTGCGAGGTGGGCGAACCCGCCCTGCCCGGCTACTGGGCCACCACCGTGCAGCCCCTGATCATGACGCGCTGCGCCGTGGCCGGTTGCCATGTGGCCGGCGGCACCGGCACGGGCGACTTCACGCAGTACGCCAATGTGAAGTCCGCGGTGGACAACGGCACCTTCCAGTACCAGGTCTTCACCGCCCGCACCATGCCCACCACCGGCCCGCTGCCGGCCTGCGAGATCCAGAAGCTGGAGGCCTGGGTACACGAAGGGGCCTCGGACCAATGACCCAAGCCATGAAGACACGCACACTGATCATCGCCGCCGCCGTCATCGCCGTGCTGGCCGGCGCGTACGCCTGGACGGAATACGACCGGGGCCTGGCCGATGCCGGGGCGATGGCCGTGGCCGAGCGCGTGACCGCCGCCGAGCTGCTGGCGGCCTTCCGGGCCGACGAGACCGCCGCCACCGCCCGGTTCGTGGGCACCACCGAGCAGGCCATGGAGGTGACGGGTCCCGTCCGCGCCATCGAACCCCAGGGCGCCGGCCCGGTGAACGTGCTGCTGGACACCGGTGATGACATGGCCGCCGTGCTGTGCGAGTTCGCCCCGGGCACCGTCCCCGACCAGTGGGCCCCCGGCACCTCCGTCACCGTGGCGGGCATCTGCACCGGCATGCTGATGGACGTGGTGCTGGTGCGCTGCGTCCCCGTTGAATAGACCATCGTGACCTCCAACCCCCATCGACCATGCGCACCCTGAAGCACCTTCTTCTGATCGCCGCCCTGACGCCCATCGCCGCCGCCCTGCCTACCGGACAGGCAGGCGCACAGGACCGGTTCGGCACCCGCACGGGCAGCATCTCCTTCCATTCCTCCACGCCCGTGGAAGACATCGAGGCGCACAACCGCAAGGTGAGCTGCGTGTACGACGCGGGCACCGGCGCCATCGAGCTGGCCGTGCTGATCAAGGCCTTCGAGTTCCGCAAGGCCCTGATGCAGGAACACTTCAACGAGAACTACATGGAGAGCAACACCCATCCGAAGGCCACCTTCAAGGGCACGCTCACCGGCATGGACGCGGCCGCGAAGCGATCGGCCGGCACCTACGCCGTGACGATCAAGGGCGACCTCACCATGCACGGTGTCACCCGGCCGCTCGAGGAGCCGGCCACCCTGGTGGTGCGCCCCGACGGCAGCCTCAAGGGCACCGCCCGATTCACCGTTCGGCCCGAGGACCACGACATCACCATCCCGGGCGTGGTGCGCAACAACATCGCCGAGCGCATCGTGGTGTCGGTGGACCTGGACCTGACCTCCCTGTAACGGCGCGCGCACCGATGACGCACCGCCACCTGCTGTTCCTTGCCCTGTTGGGCGCATCCACCGCCGTGCATGCCCAGGACGACCTGTTGGACCTGCTGGGGCCGGATGAGACCGGGCCGGAGCACACCACCGCCAGCTTCAAGACCACCCGGGTGATCAACGGGCACAGCCTGGAGAACACCGCGCACGGCGTGCTCGACTTCCGCATCAGCCACCGGTTCGGGTTCCTCAGCGGCGGCATCAACGAGTTCTTCGGGATGGACAACGCCGACGTGCGGCTGGGGCTGGACTACGGGCTGACCGACCGGCTGATGGTGGGCCTGGGCCGCAGCGGGCACCAGAAGACGGTGGACGGCTTCCTGAAGTACAAGCTGCTGCGGCAGTGCGACGCGGGATGCACCGCGCCGCTCACCATCGCCGTGCTGGCCACCTCGTCCATGACCACCGCGCCGAGCGACCTGGTGCCTTGGTACGCGCCCGGGCGGGAGGACTACTTCTCCCACCGGCTCACCTACGCGGGGCAGGTCGTGGTGGGCCGCAAGTTCAGCGAGGGCTTCAGCATGCAGCTGATGCCCGGCGTGGTGCACCGCAACCTGGTGGAGACCGCGAACGACCCGAATGATGTGTTCTTCCTCGGCGTGGCCGGCCGCGGGAAGATCACCAAGCGCATGGCCCTCAACGCCGAGTACTTCCACGCCCTGCGCGACGCGGTGCCCGGCCGGCAAAATTCCCTGTCGGTGGGCGTGGACATCGAGACCGGCGGCCACGTGTTCCAACTGCACGTCACCAACAGCACGGGCATGTTCGAGCGGGCCTTCATCACCGAGACCACCGGCGATTGGGGACGCGGGGACGTCCACTTCGGGTTCAACATCTCCCGGGTGTTCACCCTGCACAGCCCGCACAAGGGGTCCTGACGCGTGCCGCGGTCAGTGGCCGTTGGCCGTGTCGGGCTTCTTGGCGGAGTCCACCAGCGCGTAGCCGATGAACACCAGCGCCACCACGGCCAGGAAGCCGAACAAGCCGGACATGTTGGTGGCGTCATCGGTCTCCACGTAGGAACCCCGGAAGGGGATCACGAAGGCGAGGAACCAGAGGACGTAGCCGATATACTTCTTCATGGGGTGATGTGGTTCGGCCGCAAAATAACGGTAATTCCCCGGCCCCCCGCCCGGCTACCTTTGCCGCGATATGCACGTGCATCGGTTGGCCTACGCCAGCACCCGCCGATACAGCCCCTTGGTGCTGGACCACCTGGCCGGCGACCCGGTGGTCCGGGACCTTCAACAATTCACTCCCGACCGGCCGGGGTTGCTTGCGGCGGCCGCCCGAAGACGGTTCCCGCCGGGCCATCGCGCGGTGCTCGTCCGGGTCCTGGAGGACCAGTACGCGGGCATCACGCCGCACCCGGCCGTGCGCACGAACCTCGACGCCCTGGGACAGGAGGGCACGCTCACGGTGACCACCGGCCATCAGCTCTGCCTGTTCGGCGGCCCGTTGTACCTGCCGTTCAAGGTGCTCAACGCGGTGCGCGCCGCGCGCGACCTGAGCGCCGCCCTGGACGGCCGGGCCGTGGTGCCGGTGTTCTGGATGGCCACCGAGGACCACGACCGCGAAGAGGTGGACCACACCTGGTACGGCGAGCGGAAGCTGCACTGGCCGGGCGCGGCCGGCGGGCCGGTGGGGCGCATGCCGCTGGAGGGCATCGCCCCGGTGGTGGAGGAGGCCGTGGGGCTGCTGGGGCCCGGCACGGCGGCCGATGAGGTGGCCGAGCTGTTGCGCCGTTGCTGGCGGCCGGAGCACACCCTGGCCCGGGCCATGCGCCTGTTCATCAACGGGCTCTTCGGCCACTTCGGCGTGGTCTGCCTCGATGCCGACGAGCCGGCGCTCAAGCGGCTGTTCGTGCCGGTGATGCGGCGGGAACTCACCGAGCGGCCCGTGGTGGCCGCCGTGGCCCGCGCCGATGCCGCGCTGGGCGGCCGATACACGCATCAGGCGCACGCCCGGGAGATCAACCTCTTCCACCTGCGGCCGGGCCGTCGCTCGCGGATCGTGTCGGAGAACGGCCGGTACCGCGTGCTGGACGGCGGGCCGGTGCTCGGGCTTGACGAGCTGCTGGCCCGGCTGGAGGACCGTCCCGAGGACTTCTCCCCGAACGTGCTGCTGCGCCCGGTGTACCAGGAGACCGTGCTGCCCAACATCGCATACGTCGGCGGGGGCGGTGAGCTGGCCTATTGGCTGCAGCTGCGCGGGGCCTTCGAGGCGTTCGATGTGCCCATGCCGGTGCTGTTGCTGCGGTCCAGCTCGGCCTTCATGGCGGAGAAGCACTTGCGGCAATGGCAGGAGCTGGGCCTTTCCGTGGAGGAGCTCTTCGCGGCGCAGCATCCGCTCCAGGCCCGGGTGGCCGCGGCGCGCGCGTCGTTCGCCGTGGGCACCGATGCCGAGACGGCGGCCCTGAGCGCGGTCTTCGACGGCCTGGCCGCGCGCGCCGCCGCCGCCGACCCCACGCTGGTGGGTGCCGTGGAGGCCCGGCGCCAGCGCGCGCTGTCCGACCTGCGCCACCTGGGCCGGGGCTTCGTGCGTGCGGCCAAGCAGCAGCAGCAGGTGGCCATGGGCCGCATGGCGGCGGTGCAGCAGGCGCTCTTCCCCGCAGGCGGCCTGCAGGAGCGGCGGCAGAACATCATGCCCATGCTGGCCGCCCATGGCCTGGCCCGGTTGGACGCGCTGCTGGAGGTGCTGGACCCGCTGGACGCCCGCTTCACGTTGATCGTGGAGTAGGCCGGCCGGGGGCACGATGACCGGGCGACCGGCACTTCGACCGTGCGGCGCTATTTCACGAAGCGCACGCTTTCCGCGCCGGCGCCATGCACCATGCGCAGCATGTACGCGCCCGGGGGCAATGTGTGCGCGGGCAGGTGCATCGGGCCCGCCTGCGCCACCGTGCCGTGCATCAGCAGGCGGCCGGTCATGTCGCGCAGCTCGTAGCGGGTGCCCGGCAGGTGGGCGTGGAACACCGTGAGCAGCTCCGCATCGGCGTGCACGGCCAGGCCGCCGGTGCCGCTGAAGTGTACGGGCACCGTCCGGCTCCACGTGGCGGTGCCGTCCAGGTCGGTCTGGCGCAGGCGGTAGAAGCTCAGGCCGGGCAGGGGCTGCGCGTCCACGGCGGTGTAGTGCAGGAGCTGTGCGCTGTACCCGGCGCCGGCCACCTGGAGCAGGTCCATGAACTGCTCACCGTCGGCGCTGCGCTCCACGGTGAAATGGGCGTTGCCCTGCTCCGATGCGGTGGCCCAGGACAGGTCCGTCACGCGGCCGTCGGGGCGGGCATCGAAGTGGAGCAGCTCCACGGGCAGCGGATTGTTCTCGTTGAGCGAGGCCAGTGTCCACGGGCTGAAGGCCGTCTGCACTGCATCGGTGGCGATGGTGCCCGCGGCGAAGTTGCCGGTGGTGCCGCCGTTACCGCGGTCCAGCCACATGGTGCCGTCCCACCGGGCCACGCGCAGGGTGGGCAGCTCGTCCACGATGCAGCTGGTGGGGTCGTGCCACGAGAGGGTCACCCGCGCGTCGGGCGTGCCGAAGCTGCGGTCGATCGTCCAATACTCGCAATCGCTGATATGGTGCAGGGGCGGTTGCTCGATCACATCGTTGAAGGTGGTGCGGGGGCTGGCCAGGAAGTATTCGGCGGTGAAGGCGACCGAGTTGTTGCCGGTCAATTCGCTCAGCATGCAGGGCCGGTACACGTTGCCCTTGCCCACGGGGTAGGTGAAGTCCGTGTTGCCGTTCTTGCGCACGGGGCCGTGTACGAAGCTGTTGTGGCTCGCATTGAGCGCGGCCCCGGTGTTACGGATGGTGACCGGTTCACCGGCATTGTTCATCACGCGGCCGCTTTGCAGGTCCAGGTTGCCGATCACCTCGATCGGCGCATGGAGCGTCACATCGCCTGCGGGCTTGTCGATCACCAGGTCGTTGAAGAGTTCGTACCCCGTGCCCACATGGATCGCCTGCGGCCCGTTGCCGTTGAGGCGCACGGTGCTGTTCTGGTGCAGGAACATCGCTTCGGTGCCCGCGTTGGCCCAATCGCCGCCGAGGTGCAGGGTGCCGCCCTCCCCGGTGCCCTGCAGGTTCAGGCATCCGCCCGGCAGTATGCGCAGGTCGCCGTGGACGGTGAGCAAGGCGGCGTTCGCCTGGGCGCGCAGCAGCACGGTGGTGGCCGCCGGTCCTTCCAGCCGGACGGAGTCGGCCACAAGCTGGCTGCCACCCGCCACCGTGGCGTTCAACGGGCCCGTGCCGGCGGTGCGCACCATGTGCAGCAGGCCGTGGATATCGAGGCTGCTGTTGTCCTGGACGATGAGGTTGCGCGCGGTGCCCGCAGTGGTCTGGAGCAGTGATGCGCACTCCGCGGCTCCCGGCCCGGTGAGGCCCACCACGCAATTGCGTGCGGCCCATGTGGGATCGATCACCACATCGGTGGTGGCATCGGGGATGCGGGCATCGTCCCAGTTCTTGCACTCGAACCAATCGGTGCTGGTGCTGCCCCGCCACCGGCCGTGTACCATGGGGCCGGGTATGATGGGCAGGATGGGGGCGGTGAGCCAGTCGGGGGCCTGCGTATTGTAGTTGACGCAACTGGCGAGGCTGGTCCAATTGGCCGGGTCCTCCACGCGGATGATCCAGTCGCGCTGGGAGACCGCGTTCAGGGGGCCGGAGTACTTCGCGAAGTCGCTCGATGCAGTGGGCGCCATGCTGAAGCACTCCATTTGGATGGGCAGGCCGCTCTGCTGGGAGTGGTTGGCGAAGGAAAGCCATTGGCCATTGGTGGACAGCCCGTACAGGACCTTCCCGCCGGTATAGCTGCCCAGGTGGGGACCGCCCGTGCTCCAGGTGCCACCCTGCATGAAGAAGATCTGGTCGCCACCGCTGTTGAGGTTCAGCGCGGCCGCAGGGCCATTGAGCGATGTGCAGGACCAGCCGTTGTCCGGAGCCACCCCGGTCACGTTGCCATTCCCTGCCGTATTGCTGATCCGGAAGGTGATCACCTGCCCGGCGGGTATGGCCCCGCCCGTGCGGGTGAGCCGCACGGTGCCTTCGGAGGTGCCCCAGTACCCGGCGAACTGCCGTTCATACCCGTTGTCGGTGATGTCGATGGTGGTGCCCGGGCCGATCGGCTTCAGGCAGAAGAAGCTCACCAGGTCTTCACCGCTGGCACCACTACAGGCGAAGTTGTTCGCGTTGACCCCCACGATGAGCAGGTCGCCGACATCAAGGACGGTGGGCGGCGTGTCGTCGTCCTGGATGGTGGCGACGTGGGTGGAAGCTCCGATGACCATGTCACCGGTCACCGAGACCAGGGTGAAGGTGACGGTCTCCAGGTCTTCGATCACGGCATCATCGTTCACGGTCATGGTGAACGATGCCGAAGTGGCGCCCGGGGGCACCGTGAGGGTGATGGTGCCGGCGGCCACGGCGGGCGCGGTGGTGTAGTCGCCCCCAGCACCGTAGGTCGCTCCGGCACCGTTGGCCACGTTCAACGTGATGGTGCCGCCGGTGATGGTGGCGGGCAGGATGTCCAGCGTGACCGGGAATGTGCCCAAAGCGCCCTCGGCACCGATGGTGCCCGGCGCGGTGAAGGCTACGGTGG
>JAVFAQ010000150.1:0-7674 GCA_034002325.1 Flavobacteriales bacterium
GGGCGGTGCGCACCGAGGAACCCCTGGTGGTGGTGCAGCAGCACGCCGAGCGACGCATGGCCACCGTCCTGGGCGAGGGCCTCTGGCGTTGGCGGCTGGCCGATATGCGGCAGAACGGGTCGCATGCCCATTTCGACGGCTTCGTCAGGAAACTGGTGCAGTACCTGGCCCTGAAGCAGGACCGCAGCCGCTTCCGGGTGGAGCACGCCCCGGGCTTCGAGGAGAACGAGATGGTGGCCCTGCGCGCCGAGGTGTACAACGCCGCGTACGAGCCGGTGAACGACGCGGACGTGGACCTGGTGCTCACCGACGACGCGGGCCGGGAGTACACGTACACCTTCGCCCAGAGCGGCTCGGCCTACCGGTTGGACGCCGGGCGCCTGCCGGCCGGCCACTACCGATGGGAGGCGCGCACCGTGCTGGACGGCCGGCCCGCCACGGCCGAGGGCGAGTTCGCGGTGCATGCCCTGGTGGCCGAACGGTACAACACCGTGGCCGACCACGGCCTGCTCGCCGACCTGGCCGCTCGCAGCGGGGGCACCGTGGTGCCCGTGGGCGGCATCGATGACCTGGCGCGGACCCTGCTGGCCGACGAGCGCCTCGCCGCACGGTCGTACGGCATGGAGCGCTTCAGCGACCTGGTGTCCCTGCGCTGGCCGTTCTTCGTGCTGCTGGCGCTGCTCACCGTGGAGTGGGCGGTGCGCCGCCGCAACGGCTCCTATTGAGGGCGCGGGCTAAATTGGCCGCATGCCCCCGCTCCACCTCCGGTCGGTCCCCTTCCTGGGCGCGGTCGCCCGGCGCCTGCTGCTGCTGGTGCTCCTGGGCGCATTGGTGTGCGTGGGGCTATGGGCCATGCGCGGCCCGCTGCTGCGTGCCACGGGCCGCTTCCTCATCGTGGCCGGTCCCGAGCTGCGCAGCGATGCCATCTATGTGCTGGGCGGCGCCCCCCGCGAGCGCGGTGAGGAGGGCGCGCGGCTGCTGCGGCGGGGCCTGGCACCGATGCTCCACTGCACCGGCAGCAACATTCCCGCCGTGCTCGAAGAGGTGGGCCTGCCGCTGACCGAGGCTGAGCTCTCGCGCGATGCGGCCCTGCGCATCGGTGCGGACAGCGCGCGGGTACACGCCATGATCACGGGCACCAGCACGTGGGAGGAGGCCGATGCCATCCTGGCCCATGCCCGGGCCATGGGGCATGACACCATCACGGTGGTCTCCACGGAGTTCCACCTGCGGCGCGTGGGCTGGGTGTTCCGCAAGCGGTCCGCGCGCACGGGCATCACCGTGCTGGTGCGGCCGGCCGCCAGCCTGCGTTACGATCCGCAGCGCTGGTGGGCCAGCGAGGAGGGCCTGATCATGGTGAACAACGAGTACGTGAAGCTGGCGTACTACCTGCTCCGGTACTGAGCGTCATCGCTGCAGCACCACGCGCTGCACCAGCCGGCCGCCTTCATGCTCGGCCACCAGCAGGTACATGCCGTTGCCCAGCCCGGCCATGTCCAGGGCCACCGGATCGCCGTGGGCGGGCACCGTGCGCTGCTCCACCAGGCGGCCCGCGGCGTCCAGCAGCCGCAGGGTGGCGCTTCCCGGGACACCGTGCAGGGCCACCGTCACCGATCCGCTGGTGGGGTTGGGGTGTACGCCGATCCACCCGGCCGCCGGGCCCTCCGGCACGCCCACCTCGTCGATGCAGATCTGGTCGATGCTGATGCTGCCGTACTGGCCGTCGTTCTCCGCGAAGGTGTAGTTGTGGCCGTTGGCGATCACGTACCCGCCGTCGCCGGAGCCGCAGCAGATACCGTCCCCGAAGGCATCATGGATGGTGAAGGTGAAGCAGCCCGAGGTGAGGCACCAGGGAATGGTGATGGTCTGGTCGCCGATGCCGTCGGCGTATGGGCCGCCGCTGTAGAGCAGGGTGCCGGCCTCGGAATGGAGGGTCCAGGTCACGTCGGAACCCCAGTCGTCCAGGGTCAGATGCAGGTTCACCGTGTCCGCCGGTATGCTGCCGTACAGGGCATAGGCCCAGCTGTCGTTGCCGGGCACCTCGTCCTCCAGCCCGTTGGGCGCATTGGTGGTGATCACCAGGGTCTGCTCCTGGGGCATGATGGGCAGTGGGGGCAGGGTGTGGTTGGCCGTCTGCAGGTACAGCAGCGAGCCGGTCCACACGTCGAGCAGCGGGTCCTGGCCCACGATGCCGTAAACGATGATCACCGAGGTGATCACATCGTAACCGTTGTTCTTGATGGTGATCTGCGGGGCGATCTGGTCCATGCCGCAAACCAGTTCGGGCACGCCCACGATGGAGGTGACGGCGGCGTCCAGGTCGGGCACGGGGGCCGGGCCGCCGTTCTCCTCGAACAGGCCCTGGCACACCTCGTCCCACTCCTCAAGGCAGCAGTGCGGGAGTTCGGAGATCACCAGCCAATACGCCTCGCTGGCGGTGTCCACATGGTCGGGCGGCTCGATGCAATTGGGCAGGGTGCCGGTCCCGATGTCCCAGGTGTATTGGCAGGTCTCGTCCCATTCCACCTGGCAGCAGGCGGGGTTCGCGGCGATGATCGAGAGGTAGAGTTCGCTCTCCACGTCCACGCTGGCGGGCGGGGTGGCGGGGCAGTCCAGCGGGATCCCCTCGTCGTAAGCGTCCTGGCAGTCCTCGGTCCACGCCACATCGCAGCAGGCCGGCATGGTCATGATCACGAACTGGTACTCTGCGCTTTCCGTGTCCACGCCGGCCGGCGGCTCCACGGGGCATTCGGAAGGCACGCCGTCGTAAGCGTCCTGGCAGTCTTGGGTCCAGGCCACCAGGCAGCAGGAGGGGTCGGCGGTGATCACGGCGGTGTACGCCGGGCTGTTCACGTCCACCTCGGCCGGGGGTGTGGCCGGGCATCCGGTCTGCCCCCCGTTGGGGTCGAAGCCCGGTTGCTGCGGGCCGCAGGAGCCCAGGTGCGGCTCCAGCAGGGGCCAGCTCACGTCGAAGCGGCCGTAGAAGTCATTGAAGTTGAAGCCGCAGCTGGCCTGCCCGCCGAAGAGCTGCCCCACCAGCAGTTTGTCCTGGTTCCACAGGCCGCTGCCGCTGCTGCCCGGCTCGGTGGTGCCCTCGTTCCACTCCTGCACATGCCAGCACTGCGCACCGCTCATGGTGCCGGGGATGACCGGGTCGTGGCTGTGCGAGATCTTCTTGATGTCGCCGCTGGGATGGTGGATCCCGGTGACGGAGGTGGCCGGCGTGCTGCTGCGGTCCCAGCCGGAATAGTACACGCCGTACTCGGCGGGGGGCACGGAGTTGAGCTCCAGCAGGGCCACGTCGGTGCCCGCGTCGTCCACCAGCAGCTGGGCGCCGGAGACGGTCTGGTTGGTGGGCCCGTTGAGGTTCTGGGCGCATTCGGGGCTTTCCCAGTTGAAGCGGAACACCCAGTTGGCCACCCCGCCGCCCAGGCAGTGCTGGGCCGTGAGGAAGTAGGGCGTGCCGTCCTCCGCGCAATTGTTGATCAGGGTGCCGGTACACATGCCGCTGCCGCCCACGGTGATGATGGCCACCGAGGCGATCTGGTCCTCCCAGCCATCGCCCTCGGGGCACACCACGTTGATGTTGCACGGCCCGCTGTCGCCCAATCCCTTGGCCAGGTTGAACACGTCGCGGTATCCGTGGGTCACCTGCCCGATCCGCAGCCGCCCTTCGCCGGCCACGTCCGCCGGCTCGTAGTATTCCACGGTGATGCGCTCGCCCGCCAGCTGCGTCACGCCCATGGTGTTCCGGCCCGGGCTGCTAGCGGCCATGAAGGCGCCCAGGTGCTGGCCCAGGTCGTTGTACACGAACACGAGGGCCCCGTGGGGCACCACGTACTCATGGAACTCGAAGTTGATGGTGAGCGCGCCCGGGCAGGCGATGGTCTGCCGCCAGAGCCGGTCGCCGTTGGGCATCTCGTGCCACACGCCGCTGTTGTCCAGGCCCAGGTCCACCGCATGGTTCACGCCGAAGCGGTAGGGCCCCTTCACGCCGGTGGCGTACCGGGCCTCGTCCTCAGCGATCATGGCCGCGGCGTCCACGGCGGGCATCACGGCCACCGGGGCGACGGGGATGGCCCCTTCCAGGTGGGGCATCAGGCCGAATGGCTGGCCGCCGAAGGAGACCTGCGCGCTGGCGGCGATGGCGAAAGGAAGGGCCCATGCGGCCAGTGCGATGCGGAGTGATGCGGTCATGGTGGTGGGTTGGCGCCGGCAAGTTTAATGAAGGACGGGAACGCTACCGCAGGCAGGCCCGCAGTAGGGACGTTCCCGTCGCTCCGCACGTTGTCCGTGCCGTCAGTCCATCAGCACCACGCGGCGCACTTCCTCGCCCTGGGCGTTGGCCATGCGCAGCAGGTAGGTGCCGCGTGCCTGGCCGCTCAGGTCGGCCTCGGCGCGCTGGGCCCCGGCGGGCACGGCCAGTTGCCGCACCGTACGGCCGCAGAGGTCCAGCACGGTGAGGGTGGAGGCATGGGCCAGCGGCGATCCGAAGAGCACGCTCACGGCGCCCGCGGTGGGGTTGGGCACCACGTGCAGGCCGGGAAAGGCCGCCACCTCGTCGACGCCCACGGCGGAGAGGCAGAAATCCACCGATGCCGCATCGGTGAACTGGCCGTTGTGCGTGCCCAGCACCTGGCCGGCACCGCCCACGATCTGCAGGTTGCCCTGGCCGTAGTCGCAGCAGATGCCGTCGCCCCATTCATCGAAGATGGTGAAGGTGTAACAGTCGGCCGGTAGGCAGAAAGGCTCACTGATCACCTGGCCGTTGGTGCCGTTGCTGTACGGGCCGCCGCTGGCCAGCACGGTGCCGCTGCCCTGGGCCGTCACCTGCCAAGTGGTCTCGCTGGCCCAGTTGTCGGTGGTCAGCTGCAGGGTGGCCGGCACGCCCGGGGAGGCCACGAGGACATTGGTGCTGGCCGTGTTGTTGTTCGGGTTCTCGTCCGGCTGGCCGTTGGGGGCCGATGCCGTGAGGGTGAGGGTGAGCGACCCGTTGGGCAGGGCCAGCACGGGCAGCTGGAAGTTGGCGGTGGCACCGCTGGCCAGCGAGCCGTTCCAGGTGGCGTTGCCGCTGGGCCCGCCGCCCGAAACGGCGTAGCCCACTTGTAAGGAGGTGAGCGTCTGGGTGCCGTTGTTCTTGATCGTCACCGTGGGCTGGATGGTGTTCTGGTCGCACAGGCTGGCCGGCACGTTGGTGATGGACTGCAGCTGGGCATCGTAGGCGTATGCCTCGGTGGCGTTGGGGTCGTGCCCGTCCAAGGTGGGGCCGCACGATCCGAGGTGGGCGGAGAGCTGCGTCCAGCTCACGTTGAAGCGGCCGTAGTAGTCGTTGACGTTGTTGGCGCAGGATGCCTGGCCGCCGTACAGCTGGCCGATCAGGTGGCCGTTCTGGTTCCACAGACCGCTGCCGCTGCTGCCCGGCTCGGTGGTGCCGTCCTCCCAAGTGGCCACGCGCCAGCACTGCGCACCGCCCCAGCTGGCCTGCGTGGCGGGGTTGTTGTCGAAAGTGATCTTCTTGATGTCGCCGCTGGGGTGGTGGATGCCCACGTTGCTGGTGGATGCCGTGCCGCTGCGGTCCCATCCGCTGTAGAACACGTTGTAGCCGGCCGGCGGGGTGGTGTTGAGTTCCAGCAGGGCCACGTCGGATCCGCCACTGCTCGCCTTGAGGGTGGCGCCCGATACGCTCTGGTTGGTGGGGCCGTTGAGGTTCTGGCCGCATTGCGGGCTCTCCCAGTTGAAGCGGAAGACCCAGTTGTTCATGCTGCCGCCCAGGCAATGGTTGGCCGTGAGGAAGTACGGGGTGCCGTCCTCCGCGCAGTTGTTGATCAGCTGGCCGGTGCAGAAGCCGCTGCCGCCGGACATCATGATGGCCACCGAGCGGATCTGGTCGCGCCAGGGGTCGCCCTCGGGGCAGATCACGTTGTTGTTGCACGATCCGCTGTCGCCCAGCCCTTTGGCCAGCTTGAAGAGGTCCCGGTACCCGTGCGTCACCTGGCCCACTTGCAGGCGGCCCTCGCCCCGCACGGCGGCCGGCTCGGTGTACTCGATCGTGATGCGGTCGCCGGGCAGCATGTCCACGCCCATGGAGGCCAGGCCGCCGTTGCTCTCGGCCGTGAAGCCACCGAGCATGTCGCCCATGTCGTTGACCACATGCACCATCGCGCCGGGCGGTACGTGGTAGTCATGGAACTCGAAGTTGATGGTATGCGCGCCGGGGCATTCGATCGCCAGGCGCCACACGCGGTCGCCGTTGGGCAGCTCGGTCCACGTGCCGCTGTTCGCCAGGGAAAGGTCCGTGGCGTGGTTGAAGCCGAACCGGTACGGCCCCTTGGCACCGGTGGCGTAGCGGGCCTCGTCCTCGGCCATCAGGGCATCGGCGTCCACGGCGGGCATCACCGCCACGGGGGCGTCGTCGAGCAGGTGGGCGGCCTTGGCCATGCTCGGCGGCGTCCCGCCGAAGCTGATCTGGCCCAGGGCGGTGGTGGTGTGCAACAGACCGGCGAACAGGCCGGCGGCGAGCGTAACGTGTTTCATGTGTCCAACTGGGTTTGAGGTTCGCCGTCGAGGGCCCGGGACCGGGGACCGTTTCGTACGGGGCCGCAAAATAGATCCCTCGTCCGGACCGCCACGGATCGGCCGGCGGAGCTACGCCGTGGGCTGGCGCTCCGCCATCAGCTTGCGCACGGCGAAGAGCTCGTCGCGCAGCTGGGCGGCGAGGATGAAGTCCTGCTCCTTGGCGGCCTTGCGCATGCGGGCTTCGATCCCTGCGGCGCTCTTCTCCAGGTCCGCGGTGCTCATGTACTGCATCACGGGGTCCGCGGCCATGCTCGGCGCCTCGGGCTCCACGTAGTAGTTGCGCCGGGCGCCGTCGTCGTGCAAGTCGATCACGGTGGTCTGGCGCATCACCTCGTCGCGGTCGCGGCGGATCTGGGTGGGGGTGATGCCGTGGGCCGCGTTGTAGGCCGTTTGTTTGGCGCGCCGGCGGTCGGTCTCCTCGATGGTGCGGCGCATGCTGTCGGTCACCTGGTCGGCGTAGAAGATCACCAGGCCGTTCAGGTTGCGCGCGGCGCGGCCGGCGGTCTGGGTGAGCGATCGGTTGCTGCGCAGGAAGCCTTCCTTGTCGGCGTCGAGCACGGCCACCAAGCTCACCTCGGGCAGGTCCAGGCCCTCGCGCAGCAGGTTCACGCCCACCAGCACGTCGAACATGCCCAGCCGCAGCTGGCGCAGGATCTCCACGCGGTCCAAGGTCTCCACGTCGCTGTGGATGTAGCGGGCCTTCACGCCGTTGCGGCCCAGGAACTCGTCGAGCTCCTCGGCCATGCGCTTGGTCAGGGTGGTCACCAGCACGCGCTCGTCCCGCTTGGCGCGCTGGCGGATCTCGTCCAGCAGGTCGTCGATCTGGTCGCGGCTGGGGCGCACCTCGATCGGCGGGTCCAGCAGGCCGGTGGGGCGCACCACTTGCTCCACCACCACGCCCTCGCTGCGCTGCAGTTCGTAGTCCGCCGGGGTGGCGCTCACGTAAATGGTCTGGCCGATCATGGCCTCGAACTCCTCGAACTTCAGCGGGCGGTTGTCCAGCGCGCTGGGCAGGCGGAAGCCGTACTCCACCAAGTTCTTCTTGCGGCTGCGATCACCGCCGTACATGGCGCGCACCTGGCTCACGGTCACGTGGCG
>JAVFAQ010000151.1:0-7571 GCA_034002325.1 Flavobacteriales bacterium
CCGCAGCGGGGCCAAGGCCGTGCGCGGCCTGGTGCCCCTGAGCGAGATGTTCGGCTACGTCACCAGCCTGCGCACCCTCAGCTCCGGCCGGGCCAGCAGCACCATGGAGTTCAGCCACTACGAGCCCGCCCCCAACAACATCACCGAGGCCGTGCTGGCCAAGGTGCGTGGAAAAGTATCAGCCTAACACACGCCAAGCGATGACCCAGAAGATCCGCATCAAGCTGCGGTCCTACGATCACAACCTCGTCGACAAGAGCGCCGAGAAGATCGTGAAGACGGTGAAGACCACGGGTGCCGTGGTCAGCGGCCCCGTGCCCCTGCCCACCCACAAGCGTGTCTTCACCGTGCTGCGCTCGCCGCACGTGAACAAGAAGGCCCGGGAGCAGTTCCAACTGTGCAGCTACAAGCGCATGATGGACATCTACAGCTCCTCGAGCAAGACGATCGACGCCCTGATGAAGCTGGAGCTTCCCAGCGGGGTGGACGTGGAGATCAAAGTGTGACCCGTTGACAAGAGAACGCCATGAGCGGAATGATCGGAAAGAAGATCGGCATGACCAGCCTGTTCGACACGGACGGGAACCTGGTGGCCTGCACGGTGATCGAGGCCGCCCCCAATGTGGTGACCCAGCTGAAGACCGTGGAGAACGACGGCTACAACGCCGTGCAGGTGGGTGCCATCGACCGGCCTGAGAAGAACGTGACCGCCGCCCTGAAGGGCCACTTCAAGAAGGCGGGCACCACCCCGAAGAGCCGCCTGCACGAGTTCAAGGAGTTCGAGCAGGAGGTGAAGCTCGGCGACACCATCGCCGTGGACATCTTCGAGGAGGGCACCTACGTCAGCGTCACCGGCACGGGCAAGGGCAAGGGCTTCCAGGGGGTGGTCAAGCGCCACGGCTTCGCCGGGGTGGGCGAGGCCTCCCACGGCCAGCACGACCGCAGCCGGGCGCCCGGCTCGCTGGGCGGCAGCAGCTACCCCAGCCGCGTGTTCAAGGGCATGCGCATGGCCGGCCGCATGGGCGGCAAGCGCATCACCACCGAGAACCTGCGCGTGGTGAAGGTCGATGCCGGGAAGAACCTGCTGCTGGTGGAAGGCGCCGTGCCGGGCCACAAGGGCAGCACCGTGATCATTTGGAAATAAGAACCGCCACGAACGCGCAAGCGCCCACTACAACAGACCATGGAACTTGAGATCTACGGCGCGGACGGCAAGTCCACCGGCACCAAGGCCAAGCTCAACGACGCGGTGTTCGCCATCGAGCCGAACGACCATGCCATCTGGCTGGACGTGAAGCAGCACCTGGCCAACAAGCGCCAGGGCACCGCCAAGACGCTCGAGAAGAGCGAGGTGAGCGGCAGCACCAAGAAGCTGCACCGCCAGAAGGGCACCGGCGGCAGCCGCAAGGGCAGCATCAAGAACCCCCTGTACAAGGGCGGTGCCCGCATCTTCGGCCCCAAGCCGCGCGACTACTCCTTCAAGCTCAACAAGAAGGTGAAGGACCTGGCCCGCCGCAGCGCCCTGGCCCACAAGACCAAGGACGGCGCCCTGAAGGTGATCGACGGGGTGAACATCACCGCGGCCCGCACCAAGGACTACGCCGCCCTGCTCAAGGCCTTCGAGCTGGGCACCCGCCGGAGCCTGCTGGTGCTGCCCGAGAAGAACGACCACGTGCTGCTCAGCGCCCGCAACATCCCCGGCACCCGCGTGGTGCTGGCCAGCGAACTGTGCACCTACGACATCATGAACGCCAACGGCGTGCTGATCGTGAAGGACGCGATCGCACCGCTGGAGGCCATCCTCACCAAGTAAGCCATGAGCCAGATCATCATCCGTCCCATCGTCACCGAGAAGATGACCGCCCAGGGCGAGAAGGAGAACCGCTACGGTTTCGAGGTGGCCCGCGGCAGCAACAAGCTGCAGATCAAGCAGGCCATCGAGAAGGAGTACGGCGTGACCATCACCGGGGTGCGCACCATGGTGTGCCGCGGCAAGAGCCGCACCCGCTACACCGGCGCCAACATCCTGCGCGGCCGCACCAGCAGCTTCAAGAAGGCCATCGTCACGGTGAAGGCCGGCGAGGCCATCGACCTCTACAGCAGCATTTGACCCCTTAGGACCAGTCGACAATGGGCATCAGAAAACTCAACCCGGTCACCCCCGGCACCCGCCACAAGGTGATCACCGATTTCGAGGGGGTCACCACCAACGTGCCGGAGAAATCCCTCACCAGCGGCGGCCGTCGCAAAGGCGGGCGCAACCACTCGGGCAAGATGACCATGCGCTACATCGGCGGTGGCCACAAGCAGCGCTACCGCACCATCGACCTGAAGCGCGACAAGCACGGGGTGCCCGCCACGGTGAAGACGATCGAGTACGACCCCAACCGCAGCGCGCGCATCGCCCTGCTGTACTACGCCGATGGCGAGAAGCGCTACATGCTGGCCCCCAACGGCCTGCAAGTGGGCCAGCAAGTGCTCAGCGGCCGCAGCGGCGTGGCCCCCGAGGTGGGCAACACCCTGCCCTTGAGCGAGATCCCCCTGGGCACCGTGGTGCACAACATCGAGCTGCACCCGGGCAAGGGCGGTTCCATCGCGCGCAGCGCCGGCACCTTCGCCCAGCTCAGCGCCCGCGAGGGCAAGTACGCCACGCTGAAGCTGCCCAGCGGCGAGGTGCGCATGGTGCTGGTGACCTGCCTGGCCACCGTGGGCTCCGTGGGCAACGGCGAGCACATGCTGCAGAAGAGCGGCAAGGCCGGCCGCAGCCGCTGGCAGGGCCGCCGCCCGCGCACGCGCGCCGTGGCCATGAACCCGGTGGACCACCCGATGGGCGGCGGTGAAGGCCGCGCCAGCGGCGGCCACCCCCGCAGCCGCAAGGGCCTGCTGTCCAAGGGCAAGAAGACCCGGGCACCGAAGAACCCCTCGAGCAAGTTCATCATTGAGCGCATCAACGCCCGCAAAGGCGCCTAGTACAGACCATGAGCCGTTCACTCAAGAAACCCCCTTTCGTCCACTACAAGCTCGTGAAGCGCGTGGACGATGCCCAGTCGTCGGGCCGCAAGAACGTGATCAAGACCTGGTCGCGCGCCAGCACCATCACCCCGGAGTTCGTGGGGCTGACCATCGCGGTGCACAACGGCAACAAGTTCATCCCGGTGTACGTGACCGAGAACATGGTGGGCCACAAGCTGGGCGAGTTCGCCCCCACCCGCATCTTCCGCGGCCACGCCGGCAACAAGAAGAAGTAATCCCCTCCAAGAGCCATGGGAGCCCGTAAGAGAGAAGCCGCAGAGGCCCGCAAGGAGGCCCGCAAGAGCGTGGCCGGCGCACAGCTGCGCAACGTGCCCACCAGCCCGCAGCGCATGCGCCAGGTGGCCGACCTGATCCGCGGTCAACAGGTGGACAAGGCGCTGGGCATCCTGCGCTTCAGCACCCGCCACAGCAGCCGCGACCTGGAGAAGCTGCTGCTGAGCGCCATCACCAACTGGGAGGCCAAGAACGAAGGCCGGCGCGCCGACGAGGCCAACCTGGTGGTCAAGAGCATCCAGGTGAACGAGGGCCGCAGCCTCAAGCGCATGCTGCCCGCCCCCCAAGGCCGCGCCTACCGCATCCAGAAACGCAGCAACCACGTCAGCCTCGTTGTTGACACCGCCAACTAACCGAGGCAGAACCACCACCATGGGACAGAAAGTACATCCGACCGGCTTCCGCCTGGGCTACATCAAGGGCTGGGACAGCAACTGGTACGGCGGCAAGAACTACGGCGAGAAACTGGCCGAGGACGAGAAGCTCCGGCAGTACCTGATGGCCCGCCTGAAGAAGGCGAGCGTGGCCAAGATCGTGATCGAGCGCACCCTGAAACTGGTGACCGTGACGATCAACACCGCCCGCCCCGGCGTGATCATCGGCAAGGGCGGCGCCGAGGTGGACAAGCTGCGCGAAGAGCTGCGCAAGCTCACCGGCAAGGACGTGCAGATCAACATCTTCGAGATCAAGCGCCCCGAGCTGGACGCGCGCCTGGTGGCCGACAGCATCGCCCGCCAGCTGGAGGGCCGGATCAGCTTCCGCCGCGCCATGAAGATGGCCGTGGCCAGCACCATGCGCATGGGCGCCGAGGGCATCAAGCTCACCGTGAGCGGCCGCCTCAACGGGGCGGAGATCGCCCGCACCGAGAGCTATCGCGAGGGCCGCGTGCCCCTGCACACCCTGCGTGCCGACATCGACTTCGCCATCACCGAGGCGCACACCAAGATGGGCCGCATCGGGGTGAAGTGCTGGATCTGCCGCGGCGAGGTGTACGGCAAGCGCGACCTGAGCCCCAACCAGGGCGGCCAGTCGCGCCCCACCGGCGCCCAGCGCGGGGGCTTCCGCCCCGGCGGCGAGCGCCGTGAACGTCGCGCAGGAGGGACCAACCGCGGAGGTGACCGCAACAAGTACTGATCGCCATGCTGCAACCGAAACGCGCCCGCCGGCGCAACATGCATAAGGGGAAGATGAAAGGCGTGGCCCAGCGCGGCCACCGCGTCGCCCTGGGCTCCTACGGCCTGAAGGCCATGGAGAACGTGCTGCTCACCAGCCGCCAGATCGAGGCCGCCCGTGTGGCCCTCACCCGCCACATGAAACGCGAGGGCCAGGTGTGGATCAAGGTGTTCCCGGACAAGCCCATCACCAGCAAGCCCGCCGAGGTGCGCATGGGCAAGGGCAAGGGCGCCCTGGACCACTGGGTGGCCGTGGTGCATGCCGGCCGCATCGTGTTCGAGGTGGACGGCGTGCCCCGGACCGTGGCCCGCGAGGCCCTGCGCCTGGCCGCACAGAAGCTGCCCATCCCCACCAAGTTCGTCGCCCGCGAGGACATCGACGTGAACTAAGCACACACCGGAGCCATGAAAAAGACCCGCAAAGGCACCGACCTCACGGAACTCACCGTGCCCGAGCTGCAGGACAAGCTGCAGGACACGCGCGCCAACCTGGACAAGCTGCGCTCCAGCCATGCCGTGAGCCCGATCGAAAGCCCCGTGCAACTGCGCACCCGCCGCAAGGACGTGGCGCGCATCCTCACCGAACTGCGCAAGCGCGAGCTCGCCAACAACAGCAAATAGGCCCCATGGAACGCAATCTCAGGAAGGAGCGGATCGGCATCGTGACCAGCGACAAGATGGCCAAGAGCGTCACCGTGCTGGTGGAGCGCCGCGTGAAGCACCCCAAGTACGGCAAGTTCGTGAAGCTCTCAAGCAAGTTCATGGCGCATGACGAGAACGGCGATGCCCACGTGGGCGACACCGTGCGCATCATGGAGACCCGCCCGATGAGCCGCCTCAAGCGCTGGCGCCTGGTGGAAGTGATCGAGCGCGCCAAATAAACCGACCACAGCGATGATCCAACAGGAATCCCGGCTCAACGTGGCCGACAACAGCGGCGCCAAGGAGGTGCTCTGCATCCGCGTGCTCGGCGGCACCGGCCGCCGCTATGCCCGCATCGGCGACACCATCGTGGTGACCATCAAGGACGCCATGCCCGCCGGCCAGACCAAGAAGGGCACCGTACACAAGGCCGTGGTGGTGCGCACCAAGAAGGAGACCCGCCGCAAGGACGGCAGCTACATCCGCTTCGACGACAACGCCGTGGTGATCCTCGATGCCGCCGGCGAGATGAAGGGCACCCGCATCTTCGGCCCCGTGGCCCGCGAGCTGCGCGACAAGAAGTTCATGAAGATCATCTCACTGGCCCCTGAAGTTCTCTGAGCCATGCAGAAGAAGACGCACATCAAGAAAGGCGACATGGTGAAGGTGCTCGCCGGCGAGGACCGCGCCCGCGAAGGCCGCGTGCTGGAGGTGGACCGCACCCGCGGCACCGCCATCGTCGAGGGCCTCAACATCAACAAGAAGCACAGCAAGCCCACCACCGCCACGCCCCAAGGGGGCATCGTGGACAAGGAGGGGCCCATCCACATGAGCAACCTGATGCTCATCGACCCCAAGACCGGCGACCCCACCCGCGTGGGCCGCAAGGTGGTGGACGGCAAGCTGGCCCGATACAGCAAACGCACCGGAGAGGTGATCAAGTGATGAGCTACACCCCGAGGCTTCGTGCCAAATACCAACAAGAGGTGGCCCCCCGGCTCCGCAAGGAGTTCGGCTACAAGAGCCCCATGCAGGTGCCCCGCGTCACCAAGGTGAGCCTGAACCAGGGCCTGGGAAGCGCCGTGGGCGACAAGAAGCTGATCGAGAACGCCATGGGCGAGATGACCCTGATCGCCGGCCAGAAGGCCGTGGCCACCACCTCGCGCAAGGACATCAGCAACTTCAAGCTCCGCAAGGGCATGCCCATCGGCGTGCGCGCCACCCTGCGCGGCGACCGCATGTACGAGTTCCTGGACCGGCTGATCGCCGTGAGCCTGCCCCGCACCCGCGACTTCCGCGGGGTGAAGGCCACGGGCTTCGACGGCCGCGGCAACTTCACCATGGGCGTGAAGGAGCAGATCATCTTCCCGGAGATCGACATCGACAAGGTGAGCAAGATCCAGGGGATGGACATCACCGTGGTGACCACCGCGAAGACCGATGCCGAGGCCAAGGCGCTGCTGCGCGAGCTGGGCTTCCCCTTCGCCGACAAGGACAACAAACAGTAAGGCGCACAGACCGAACGCCGCAACAACCGCAGAACATGGCCAAGGAATCCATGAAAGCCCGTGAGCGCAAGCGCGCCCGCATGGTGGAGAAGCATGCCGAGAAACGCGCCGCACTGAAGGCCGCCGGCGAGTGGGACAAGCTGCAGCAGCTCCCCATCAACGGCAGCCGCGTGCGCATGCACAACCGGTGCCTGATCACCGGCCGCCCCAAGGGGTACATGCGCATCTTCGGCCTTTCCCGCTACCAGTTCCGCATGCTGGCCCTGGAAGGGAAGATCCCCGGTGTGACCAAGTGCAGCTGGTAACCACATGCGCCCGGGCGCCGGCCGACACGCGCCCCCAACAGCAAAGAACATGACCAACGATCCCATCGCCGACTACCTGACCCGCATGCGCAACGCCATCCTGGCGCGCAAGAAGGTCGTGGAGGTGCCCGCGAGCAACCTCAAGAAGGACATCACGCGGATCCTCTACGACAAGGGGTACATCCTCTCTTGGAAGACCGAGGAGGACGGCAAACAGGGCCTGATCAAGATCGCCCTGAAGTACGATCCCCGCACCCGCCAGAGCGCCATCCGCGAGCTCAAGCGCGTGAGCACCCCCGGCCTGCGCAAGTACGCCCCCTCGGGCGAGCTGCCCCGCGTGCTCAACGGCCTGGGCGTGGCCATCATCAGCACCAGCCGCGGGGTGGTCACCGACAAGGAGGCCCGTGCCCTGAACGTGGGCGGCGAGGTGCTCTGCTACGTGAGCTAACCCCCCAGAGAGAAACAAGCCATGTCACGCATTGGAAAAGCACCGATCGGCCTGCCCAAGGGGGTGGAGTTCACCGTCAGCGACAAGAACCTGGTCACCGTCAAGGGGCCCAAGGGCACGCTGGAACAGGCCGTGGACCCGGCCATCCGCCTGAAGCAGGAGGACGGCGAGCTCATCCTGGAGCGCCCCA
>JAVFAQ010000152.1:0-7532 GCA_034002325.1 Flavobacteriales bacterium
GATCACCGCGCTGCCGGAACGCATGCGGCAGGCGCAGACCGTCTTCCGGCACACCGGCGGCATCCATGCGGCGGCGCTGTTCAACAGGGCGGGGGAGCTGCTCATCCTCCGTGAGGACGTGGGCCGCCACAACGCCGTGGACAAGGTGATCGGCGCGTTGATCGATCCAGGTCGCACGAACGCGGATGGTGCTCCCGGCCAACGGACGACGGACGACCTTCAACTCCTCGTCAGCGGGCGCGCGGGCTTCGAGCTGGTGCAGAAGTGCGTGGTGGCCGGCATCCCGGTGATGGCCGCCGTGGGGGCCCCTTCATCGCTCGCGGTGCAACTGGCCCGGGAAAGCGGGCTGCACCTGTTCGGCTTCGTACGCGATGGCCGGTGCAACCGCTATGCGCCGTGAGCGGTGGCGTCACTTGTCCAGCAGGGCGAACACGTCCAGGCTCAGGTAGCCGCCCGCCTTCACTTCGCACTCGCGCAGGGTGCCTTCCTGCGTGAAGCCGGCACGGCGCAGCACGTTCGCGCTGGCGGTGTTCCCCGTTTCCACCTCGGCCATGAGGCGGTGCAGGCCCAGCGAGTTGAACGCATGGTCGATCACCGCAGGGAGCGCCTCCGCGATGTAGCCTTTGCGCCAGTGCGCCGGCATCAGCCAGAACCCGAGTTCACCACGGCGGTGGGAGGCCATGATATTGTTCAGCCCGATGGCCCCGAGGAAGGTGTCGTCCGCAGCGGAACGGACGGCCCACCAGGCCCCGGTGCCCTCCCGGGCGATCGTGGCGTACCAGTCCATCTGTTCGCGGGTGGCCTCCAGCGTGGGGCAATGCACCCCGTAGTGCCGGACCACGTCCGGGTGCGAGAGCCCGCGGAACACGTCGTGGACGTCCGTGGGGGCGATGGGGCGCAGCACCAAGCGGTCCGTGCGCAGCTCCATGGCGCCGGCCTATGCCTTGGTCACGCGCACGGCGTTCATGCCGCGGGGGCCGCGCTCCACGTCGAAGGTCACGGCATCGCCGTCCTGCACGGGGGCGTCGAGTTCGCTCACATGCACGAAGAAGCGGTCCTGGGGGCCGCCGGTCTCCTTGATGAAGCCGAAGCCGCGCGAGGTGTCGAAGAAGTCGATCTTGCCGGTGCGCCGCTCGGGCACCACTTCCTCGCGCTTGGGCACGCCCAGCTCGATGTCCTCCGCGTTGACCTCTTCCCGTTTGGCGGGGTCCGGCGGTGTGTCCACGATCATCCCGTTCTCGTCCACGTACGCGATCATGCTGTCCAGGCCGCCGCCGCCGCCGGCCTTGCGCTCCTCCTTGCGTTGTTGCTTCTCTTCGCGCTTTTGCAGCCGCTTCTTCTCTTTCTCACGTTTGCTGAACGATGCGTTGGACCTGGCCATGCGGTGGGATCGGGGGTGACGGGGAAATTTTCCGGCACCAACGCGAAGATAACACTTCCGCGACGAAGGGCTTGCCGGCCGGGGTCCTGCCGGGCGAGGGGGGGGGGCGTGGCGGTCACCCGCGTACGGCCGCGATCCCGGGCAGCACCTTGCCTTCGAGGTACTCCAGCATGGCGCCGCCGCCGGTGCTCACGTAGCTGATCTTGTCCGCCAGGCCGAACTGGTTCACCGCCGCCACGCTGTCGCCGCCGCCCACCAGGGAGAAGGCGCCTTGGGCGGTGGCATCGGCCACGGCCTGCGCGATGGCGATGGTGCCCTGCCGGAAGGGGGCCATCTCGAACACGCCCATCGGCCCGTTCCACAGCAGGGTCTTGCTGCGCAGGACCACCTCCCGGAAGTCCGCCATGCTCTTCGGGCCGATGTCCAGGGCCATCCAGCCGTCGGGCACGGCATCGGCGGCGCATTGGTCGGTGTTGGCGTGCGCGGCGAAGTCGTCGGCCACCACGGCATCGGTGGGGATGTGCAGCTTCACGCCCTGGGCGGCGGCCTCCTCGATGATCGCGCGCGCGGTGCCCAGCAGGTCCTCCTCCACCAGCGATGCGCCGGTCTGCCCGCCTTGGGCCCGCACGAAGGTGTTGGCCATGCCGCCGCCGATGATCAGCTCGTCGCACCGCCCGATGAGATTGCGCAGCACGTCGATCTTGCTGCTCACCTTGCTGCCGCCCACGATCGCCGTCATGGGGCGCCGGGGTTCGTCCAGCACGCGGCCCACGCTGTCGATCTCCGCCTGCATCAGGTGGCCGAAGAGCTTGTCGTGGGGGAAGAACTTCGCCACCACGGTGGTGCTGGCGTGCGCGCGGTGGGCCGTGCCGAAGGCGTCGTTCACGTACACGTCGCCCAGTTCGCTGAGCTGCCTGCTGAAGCCCTCGTCGCCGGCCTCCTCCTCCGGATGGAAGCGCAGGTTCTCCAGCAGCAGCACTTCCCCGGGCTTCAGGGCGGCGGCCTTGGCGCGGGCATCGGGCCCCGTGCAGTCGGTGGCGAAGATCACCGGCCGGCCCAGCAGCCCGCCGAGGTGCGCGGCCACCGGGCGCAGGCTCATGGCGGGGACCACCTGGCCCTTGGGGCGCCCCAGATGGCTCATCAGGATCGCACTGCCGCCATCGTCCAGGATCTTCCGCACGGTGGGCACGATGGCCCGGGCCCGGGTGTCGTCCGTCACGTTCCCATCGGCGCCCAGCGGCACGTTCAGGTCCACGCGCACAAGGGCCTTGCGGCCGGTGAAGGAGCAGGTGTCCATGGTGAGCATGGGCGCGAAAGTAGAAAGCCCGGCATGGGGCGGGGCGGCGGCGCATGTGCTTCCTTTGCGCCGTGCGGTTCGCATCGGTCATCGGTCAGGCCACCTTGAAGGCGAAGCTCATCGGCAACATCCGGGCGGGCCGGGTGGCGCACGCGCAGTTGTTCATGGGCCCGCGCGGCAGCGGCAACCTGCCCCTGGCCTTGGCGTATGCGCAATACCTGCTGTGCGAGCGCCCCGATGCGGCCGACTCGTGCGGCACCTGCGACGGCTGCCGGCAGGCCATGCAACTGGCCCATCCGGACCTCCACCTGTTCTTCCCCATCTATTTCGAGGAGAAGAAGCCGAGGACCTGCGGGTATTACACGCCGCAGTGGCGCGCCGCCATGCAGGAGGAGCCCTATACCGACCTGGACCGCTGGCGCGACCGCCTGAACAGCGGCAACAAGCAGCTGCGCATGGGGGTGGACATCGCGCAGGAGGTGCAGTCGCGCCTGGCCATGAAGGCGTTCCGCGGCGGGTACAAGGTGATCCTGGTGTGGCAGCCCGAGCTGATGGACGCCCCGGCCGCCAACAAGCTGCTCAAGGTGCTGGAAGAGCCCGCGCCCAACACGGTGTTCCTGTTGGTATGCACCGATGCCGCCCAGCTGCTGGCCACCATCCTGAGCCGCACCCAGCTGGTGAAGGTGCCCGCCCTGAAGCCCGGCGAGGTGGCCGCCGTGCTGCGCGAGGCCCATGCCGACCTGGGTGCCGATGAGGCCGAGGCCATCGCCCTGCGCAGCGAGGGCGACCTGCTGGAGGCCCGCGACCTGGCGCAGCAGGGGGAGGAGGAGCTGTTCATCTTCTTCCGCGATTGGCTGCGGGTGTGCTACAACGCCAACGTGCCGGTGGCGGCGGAGTTCATGGAGGGGTTCCACAAGTTCCCCCGGGAGAAGCAGAAGGCCCTGATGCGCTACGGCCTGCACATCATGCGCCAGTGCGTGTTCCAGTGGCAGGGCGCGCACGAGCTGGTGCGCACCATCGGGCAGGAGCAGGAGTTCGTGGAGAAGTTCGCCCAGCTGCTCACCGGGCGCAGCATCGCGGGCATCCGCCAGGAGTTGGAGACCGCCCACCTGCACGTGGAGCGCAACGCCAACCCCAAGGTGCTGTTCATGGACCTGAGCTACCGGTTGATGGGCCTGTTCAAGGCCCGGTGAGCGCTGCCTGCCCCGGCGACCGGCCGGACCCTGGGACGCCTGTTATCTTCGGCCCCGGTCCGCCGTGGCGGGCCGACGGAACACGAACGGACCATGGGGTGCTCAGGATGCGGTAGCGGGGTCGATGGAAAGCCCGCCGGATGCGGGAACAAGGGCTATTGCAGCACCAGCGGCTGCAACAAGCTGGGCGTGTTCGACTGGCTCACGGGCGTGCCCCTGCCCACGGGCCAGCAGCCCTTCGACGGGGTGGAGGTGCGCTTCAAGAACACCCGCAAGGGCTTCTACCGCAACTCCCTCGGCCTGCAATTGATGCCCGGCGACCTGGTGACCGTGGACGCCGCGCCCGGGCACGACGTGGGCATGGTGAGCCTCACCGGCGAGCTGGTGCGCGCCCAGATGCAGCGGCGCAACCTCAGCGGCGACACCTTCGAGCTGCGCAAGGTGCTGCGCAAGAGCACCCAGGAGGACATCGACCGGTGGCATGCGGTGCGCCAGCTGGAGGACGAGACCATGTTCGCCGCGCGGGGCATGGTGCGCGAGGCCCGGCTGGACATGAAGGTGACCGACGTGGAGCACCAGGCCGACGGCACCAAGGCCGTGATCTACTACACCGCCGAGGAGCGCATCGACTTCCGCGGGCTGGTGCGCACCATGGCGGACCGCTTCAAGGTGCGCGTGGAGATGAGGCAGATCGGCGCGCGGCAGGAGGCGGGCCGCATCGGGGGCATCGGCAGTTGCGGCCGCGAGCTGTGCTGCAGCACCTGGCTCACGGACTTCCGCAGCGTCACCACCAGCGCGGCGCGCTACCAGCAGCTGGCCCTCAACCCGCAGAAGCTGGCCGGCCAATGCGGCAAGCTGAAGTGCTGCCTCAACTACGAGCTGGACATGTACATCGAGGCGGTCAAGAGCTACCCCAGCCAGAACGCCAAGCTCAAGACCCGGCAGGGCACCGGCAGCCACATCAAGACCGACATCTTCACCGGCCGCATGTGGTACGGCTTCAAGCGGCCCGGCGAGCCCTTCACCATGGCCGGCTTCCCGGTGGAGACCGTGCGCGAGATCCTGGAGCAGAACAAGCGCGGTGAGGTGCCCGAGGTGGACCTGAACATGGGCGAGGAGCCCAAGGCGGCGGACCGGACGCCGGACTACGAGAACGTGGTGGGCCAGGACGACCTGACGCGCTTCGACGGCAAGATCAAGAGCGGCCGCAAGAAGCGCAAGGGCAAGCCCCGCAAGGAGCGCGACGGCGCCCGCCCGGCGGTGGCCCGCCCGACGAAGCCGGCCCGGCCCGGCAAGCCCGGTGCCGACGCGGCGCCCAAACCCGGCGGCGACCGGCGGCGCCGGCGGGGGCGCGGACCCAAGGACGGCGGGCCCACGAACCAACCCCCCGCGGCATCGTGAAGCGGACCGTATGCGCGACACTGGCCGCCGCCATGCTCGCCGGATGCGCGGAGAACGTGGTGTACCAGGCCGCCGTGCCCATCGATGCCGATGGCTGGGACCGCACCTTCACCCCCGAGTTCGCCTTCGATGTGACCGACACCCTGAACAGGCACCACTTGTTCATCGATGTGCGCCACACGGGCGAATACCCGTTCAGCGACCTCTACCTGTTCGTGGACCTCACCGGCCCGGACGGGCGCCATGCCCGCGACACCGTGCAATGCCTGCTGGCCGACCCCACCGGCCGATGGTACGGCAAGGGCACCGGATTCATCTTCGCCGACCGCTACGAGGCCCACGTATTGTACAAGATGAACAACAGGTTCCCCGCTGCCGGGCGTTATACCGTGAAACTGGAGCAGGCCATGCGCACCGAACTGATCGGGGGCGTGCTGGACGTGGGCATAAGTTTGGAGCGCGCACAATGAACCGGTACACCACGGGGGCGCCCCGTGACCCGATACCCGCACCGATCCGCGATGAGCGCTGAGAAGAAGACCCGCAGGCGCAGCTGGTGGTGGCTGTGGTGGGCCATCGTGCTGGCGCCCGTGCTGGGGCTGATGGGCCTGCTGCTGATCGCCAACTACAGCGACCTGCCCGGCACCGAGGACCTGGAGAACCCGCGCAGCGACCTGGCCACGGCGATCCTCTTCAGCGACGGCACGCAGATGGGCCAGTACTACCGCGAGAACCGCATCCCGGTGAAGTACGAGCGCATCTCGCCCAACGTGGTACACGCCCTGATCGCCACGGAGGACGAGCGCTTCCGCCGGCACAGCGGGGTGGACCTGCGGGGCACGGTGCGCGCGGCGGTGTTCCTGGGCAAGCGCGGCGGCGCCAGCACCCTCACCCAGCAGCTGGCCAAGATGCTCTTCACCGACCGCTCGCCCAACTTCGTGGAGCGCGTGTTCCAGAAGTTCCAGGAGTGGATCATCAGCGCGCGGCTGGAGCGGCAGTACACCAAGGACGAGATCATCGCCATGTACCTCAACCGCTTCGACTGGATCAACCAGGCGGTGGGCATCCACAGTGCGGCGCGCGTCTACTTCGACACCACGCCGGATTCGCTCAAGGTGGAGGAGGCCGCCCTGCTGGTGGGCATGTGCAAGAACCCCTCGCTCTACAACCCGTTGCGCCGGCCGGAGAACGCCACCGTGCGCCGCATGGTGGTGCTGGACCAGATGCGCAAGAACGGCTACCTCACCACGGCGGCGTACGACTCGCTCAAGGTGCTGCCCCTGGGCCTGCGCTTCCAGCGGGTGGACCACACCGAGGGGCCCGCGCCCTACTTCCGCGAAGTGCTGCGCGGCAAGCTCCAGGCCCTGCTCTCGGAAAAGGACGACCAGGGGCGGCTGAAGATCGCCAAGCCCGACGGCAGCGCCTACGACATCTACACCGACGGCCTGCGCGTGTACACCACCATCGACCCGCGCATGCAGCGCTACGCCGAGTTCGCCGTGCGCGAGCACCTGAGCACCGAGCTGCAGCCCGATTTCTTCAAGGACATCGCCAAGAAGAAGAACCGCCCCTTCGACTTCCGCGTGAGCAAGGAGGAGATCGACGGCATCCTCACCGCCGCCATGAAGCGCACCGACCGCTACCGCGTGCTGGCCGGCAAACAATGCGGCGCATGCAAACGGCCGGCCCGCTTCATCGCCACCACCATGCACGCGGGCGCGATGCACTACCACTGCGACCCCGCGCGGGGCGAGGGCCCCAACCGCGGTTGCGACACCTATTGGCCGAAGTTGAGCGAGGAGGAGATCCCGGCCGAGTTCGACAAGCCCGTGCCCATGCGCGTGTTCAGCTGGGCCGGCGAGATCGACACCCTGATGAGCCCCATGGACTCCATCCGCTGGTACAAGAGCTTCCTGCGCAGCGGCCTGCTGAGCATGGACCCCCGCACCGGCTTCGTGCGCGCCTGGGTGGGCGGCATCGACTTCAAGCACTTCCAGTACGACCACGTGGAGCAGGCCAAGCGCCAGGTGGGCTCCACCTTCAAGCCCTTCGTCTATGCCACCGCGATCCGTGAGGGCGTGGACCCCTGCATGCAGCTGCCCAACCAGCAGGTGTGCTTCGACATGCCCGCGCCGCAGCCCCAGTGGTGCCCCAAGAACAGCGATGCCAAGTACGGCGGCATGGTCACCGTGGAATACGCCCTGGCCAACTCCATGAACACCATCACCGCGTGGCTCATGAAGCAGTACACCCCGCAGGC
>JAVFAQ010000153.1:0-7458 GCA_034002325.1 Flavobacteriales bacterium
CGCCTGGCCCCCACCGAGGAGAACGCCACCTACCGCTCCCAGTTCCAAGGCCCGGACGTGAACTTCCTGCGCGCCCTCATCAGCGCCGTGAAGGAACAGCGCGAGGTGGACGCCTCGATGATCGCCCGGGAGGACTGGTGGACCCTGTCCATGGCCGCGCTGGAAAAGCTCAAGTCCGTGGAGGACCATTCCCTGGCCATGATCGTGGCCAACACCGCCGAGAACGCCCGCAACGCCCGCATGCGGCTGTTCATCGTGCTGGCCGCGCTGATCGGGGTGGTGGGCGCCGTGCTGGTGATGGGGGTGATGATCATGCGCGGCCTGAAGAACACCGTGACCGGGGTCACCCGGGCCGCCCGCTCCATCGCCGTGGGCGATGTGAGCGGCCACGCGCCGGTCACTTCCTTGGACGAGATCGGGCGCATGGCCATCTCATTCAACGATATGATCGACAACATCCGGTCGCTGGCCAGCAGCGCGGACGCCATCGGCAAGGGCAATTACGACACCGAGGTGACCGTGCGCGGCCCGCAGGACGTGCTGGGCATCGCCCTCTCGCGCATGAAGGGCAACCTGCGCGCGGCCCGCATCCGCAGCGAGGAGCAGACCCTGGCGCTGAAGGAGGAGAAGGCCCGCCTGGAGCAGGCCCACGAACGGATCCAGGTGCTGATCAAGGAGATGCACCACCGCGTGAAGAACAACCTGCAGGTGATCGCCAGCCTGCTGCGCCTGCAGGCCGGCACCATCGCCGATGAGCGCCTGCAATACGCCTTCGACCAGAGCCAGAACCGCGTCACCTCCATGGCCCTGATCCATGAGCGCCTGTACCGCGGCGATGAGCTGGCCATGGTGGAGGTGGGGCCCTACCTCCACGAGCTCTTCGCCGAGCTGGTGCGCCTGAACGACGTGAACGACCGCATCCGCTACGGCACCGAGCTGGACGACGACCTGGCGTTCGGGCTCAACATCATGGTGCCCCTGGGCCTGCTCTTCAACGAGCTGATCACCAACTCGCTCAAGCATGCCTTCGTGGGCCGCGACAGCGGGACGATCGCCCTGGCCCTGCACCGGGTGGACGCCACCACGTACGACCTGTTCTACCAGGACGATGGCGTGGGCATGACCCTGGACCAGCAGCAGGGCTCGGACACCACCCTGGGGTTCTCCTTGATCGAAAGCCTGGTGGAGCAGCTCAACGGCCGCATGGCGGTGAACGGCGACGGGAACGGCACCCGCTACCACATCCGCTTCCACACGAAGTGACCGCCGGCCGCCCGGGCCTCAATCCTGCTCCAGCTCCGCCTCCACGGCCTCGGTGAGGTCCATGTTGTGGTATACGGTGTTCACATCGTCGTCCTCCTCCAGCAGGTCCACCAGCTTCAGCACCGTGCGGGCCGTGGCCGCATCGGCCGGGGCGGTCACCAGCGGGAAGCGCTTCAGCTCCGCGCTCTTCACCTCCACGCCCAGCTCATCGAGCTTTTGCTGCATGGGGCCGAAGTCCTGGAAGGCGGTGTACACCACCAGCTCCTCGTCGTCGCGCACCACGTCGTCCGCACCGGCGTCGATCAGCTCCATCTCGAACTCGTCGATGTCACGCCCGTCCAGCGCCGTGTTCAGGATCACGAACTCGGCCTTGCGCTCGAACAGATGGCTGAGCGAGCCGCTGGTGCCCAGGGTGCCGCCCACCTTGCTGAAGTAGCTGCGCACGTTGCCCACCGTCCGGTTCACGTTGTTGGTGGCGGCGTCCACGAAGATGGCCACCCCGCCGGGCGCGTAGCCCTCGTAGGCGGCCTCGTGGTAGTCCGCCTCCTCGCCCCCGGCCGCCTTCTTGATCGCGCGGTCGATGTTGTCCTTGGGCATGTTCATGCCGCGGGCGTTCTGGATCGCCACCTTCAGACGGGAGTTGGACTCGGGGTTGGGGCCGCCCGCCTTGACCGCCATGCTGATCTCCTTCCCGATGCGGGTGAAGAGCTTGCTGAGCTTGGCGTTGCGTGCGAAGATCTTGTGCTTGCGTTTCTCGAATATGCGGCCCATGGGAAGGTGCGTTCAGGCGTGGATGCCGCGCCCGGCGCGCGACGGCCGCGAAAATACGAAGGGGCGCCACTTGTCTGCGGCCTCAATTGAAGCCGAGCAGGGTGATGCCCACGTTCAGCGCGCGCAGGTCGGGGGCGGCGCCCTCGGCGAACATCGGCGTGAGGGCGTATTCCGCGAAGAGGTTCAGGCCGCTGAAGCCGACCTGCGCACGGGCCGCCAGCCGGTAGGGCAGCAGGTTGAAGTCGTCCTTGCTGCGCTGCTTCACCAAGCGCCCCCCCTCGCTGTACTTCTGCTTGTACATGGTGTCGAAGTACCAGCTGCCCACCACCCCGGCCGCCAGGTGGAAGTTGCGCTTGCGGCTGAACGATGCGCCCTTGCGCGCGGCCAGCTCCTCCGGGGTGCGCGGCAGCCGGGCGCCCGCGGTGTTGAACTCCAGCATCAGCGGCAAACGCAGCCCGATCTGGCGCAGCTTGTTCTTGCGCAGGTCACGCCCCGCCGGCACCGCCCAGGTGCTGTCGCCCACGGCCGTCACGGTGTTGTTCTCGCTGAGCTTGTAGTTGAGGAACTCCACGCCCAGGCCGGTGAACAGGCCCGCATGGTGGCTGCCGAAGCCCAGCTTCTGCTCCATGAAGTTGATGGCGAAGAAGCGGCTGCGTGCATTGTTCAGCTGCAGCGGCCCGCTCCGGGGCCCGTCGCCCACGCGCCCGTCCGGTGCGATGAAGGTGTTGATGCCGAGCTCCATCCCCGACCAGTAGGTGAAGAGCCGCCGCCGCCGCCGCCGCAGGTCCTCGAGCGCCTCGTCGAAGGCCCGCGCCGTGTCACGGTCCGTGCGCGGGGTGGTGATGATGCGGATCGTTTTCCGCCGGGTGGTCACCCGGATGGTGTCCCCCTCACCGGCGGCCAGGGTGTCCTGGGGCTCCACCCGCAGCCGCACGCCTTCACCGCCGCCGGACAGCGTGATGTGGTGCGTGCCCGGCGACCGGGCGCTGTCCACGACCACGCTGTCCGGCTGGGCCAAGGCGGTGAACGGGAGGAGCAGAAGGGGGAGGAGGGTGATGCGTTCCATGGTGGTCCTTGCTCATGTGACGGTGTGCCCCGCCGCTTGTTACAGCGGTGCCCCGAAAAGACGAAAGCCCCGGCGGGCGGGGCTTTTGTCTTTTTCGGGCGGGCCGGCGGCTCAGGTCTTCTCGGGCCGGAAGTGGATCAGCAGGTGCGTGACCTTCCAGATGCCGTCGGGGTTCTCGCCGATGTCGATGCGCTCCAGCTTGCGCACCACGTAATCGTTCAGCATTTGGTTGTTGCCCTGGCACTCCAGCACCTTCACCCGGCCCTCGCGGTCGATCGCCAGGCTCACACGCACATCGGCGGTGGTCTTTTCCGTGATGGTGAGGGGGAAGGACAGATGCTTGTTCAGCGCCCGCTCCAGGTTGCGCTCCAGCACGGTGCGGTCGGTCTGGCGGGGGGCGGTGGTGCGGTCGGCGGCGTGTGCGGCGCCCACCAGGGTCAGGGCCGTGGCGAGGGTCAGCAGGCGGTTGGCGAAGGTCTTCATGGCGGCTTGGGTTTGGTGGTGGTTCTGCCCATGGGACGGCCTGCCACGCCGCGCGGTTACCGGTACTGGGGCCGATCGTGATGAGCGGTACGGACGGTGGGACAAGCGGCCGGAACGGGGGTGCCCGTTGCCCTGCGGGCACTACGTCATCGACTGGCGGAGATGGCCAGGTCGCGGCCCAGGCGCAGCTCGATACGGCGCCGTGCGCCCCGGCCATCGCGCTCCACGGTGAGGCCGGCACGTTCCCCGCTCACCGCCCGCAGGCCCTTGTCCACGGCGGCCAGCGCATCGTTGCCGTCCAGGGGGGCGCGCCCGGCATCGCTGTTGTCCAGCACCTTGCCGCGCACCTCCCGCGCCAGCAGCTCGCCCACGCTCATGCCCGGGGCCGCGCCGGCCACCGGTCCGGGGGTGGCGGTCACGGTGGAGGCCATGGCGGCCCGCTCGGCATCATCGTCGTTGGCCGGCACGGGCGTCCCATGTTGTGCCAACGGCCCCTCGGCGGGCGTGGCGACGGGCGCCGGCTCCGGGGCGGGACGCTCGTCCGCATGCTCCTTCGGGGCCTCGGTCACCGGGTCTTCCAGCGGCGGAACGGCGGTGGGCGGCTTGGCGGCGGCCGTCGCCGGTGCGGGCAGCGGCTCCTGTGGTGCGCGGGTGGCGACCGGTGCGGGGGGCGGTGTCCGTGCCGCCGGGACGTCCTCCGGTGGTACGGTGCGCGTGGTGGTGGTGTCGATGGCCGGTCGCGTGTCCGCAGGGGAGATGGGCGTGTGCGCCACCTGTTGCGCGGGCCGGTCCGTGCGGTGCATCAGCCACCAGGCGCCCAGGCCCAGGAGCAGGGCCACGGAGGCGGCCAGCCGAAGCGGGGTCCACCAGGTGCGGGGCCGCCCCATGGCGATCACGCGCCCGCGGTGCTTCAGTTCCTCCTTGTGCGGGTAGGCCACGGCCCGGTCGCCGCCGCTGCGGGTACGTTGCATCAGGGCCCATTGGCGCCGGGCCTGCGGCTCGTTCGCCAGGTACCGGTCCAGGGCGGCCTCCTGGTCGGGGGACAGGTCGCCTTCCAGCCGCGCCACCAGGAAGTCGTCCAGGGTGTCGGCCGCGGGCATGCCCGTGGGCGGCAGCGTGCGCTTGAGGGCGGCCTTGTCGGCATCGGCCAGTCCTGCCTGTCCGGCAGGCAGGCCTGCCTGTCCGGCAGGCAGGGTGGCGTCCACCGGCACCGTGCCGGGCAGCCCATCGTCCACCGGTGCCAGCTCCGGGTGCATCAGCAGGAAGGTGTCCAGCGCCTGCTCCTGCGCGGGCGTCAGGTTCCCTTCCAGGCGGTCCAGCAGCCAGGCTTCGTAGTCGCTATGGTCCGGCGCGTGCTTCATACCACCAGGTCCAATTGGCCCAGATATTCCTTCAGCGTGGTGCGGCCGCGGTAGATGTACACCTTCACCTGGGGCAGGTTCAGGCCGGTGAGCTCGGCGATCTCATCGTAGCTGTACCCCTCCAGGTCGCGCAGCAGCACCACGCTGCGCTGGACGGCGGGCAGGGTGGCCAGCGCGCGGTCCAGCAGTTCCTTCAGGTCGGGCTGGGCCTGGTCGGTGTGCTGCAGGGCCTCGTGGTGCGCTTCCATGCGGGTGCTGCGCGCGTCCTTCCGCACCTCGTCCACCATGATGTGGTGCGCCGTGGTGAAGAGGTAGCTCTTCGCCTTGGCGCCCTCCACGCGGTCCACGCGCGCCCACAGCCGGGCGAAGGCCTCCTGCACCACGTCCTTGGCGCGGTCCGCATCGCGCAGATGCTTGAGCGCGAAACGGAAGATGCCGTCGGCGTGGGCGTCCACGGCGGTGTTGTAGTCGGCGGCGGTCATCGCGGCGGGGGCCGGCCCGGGCCCGTGCTTGGGTGGGACGGGCGGCCCCGGGGGGAAGTTACAGGCGCCCTTGGTGCGTTGTTGCCGACCTTGGCCCCATGGACCCGACCAAGCGCGCGGTGGTGGCGCACCTGCACCGGCTGCTGGCCGAAAAGGTGGCCGCCAGCGCGGACGACATCGCCGCCACGCGGGCCGCCATGGGCAGCGACACCAAGAGCAGCGCGGGCGACAAGCACGAGGTGGGCCGCGCCATGATGCAGCAGGAGCTGGACAAGCAGGCGGCCCGGCACGCCCGGTTGCTGGCGTGGCAAAGCGAACTGCGGCGGCTGCCGTGGGACCACGCCTCCACCACGGCCGGCCCCGGCAGCCTGGTGGCCACGGACCAGGGCGACTTCCTCATCGGCATCGGGCTGGGCACGGTGCAGGTGGAGGGCCGCACCTGCCATGCGGTATCGCCGGCCTCGCCGATCGGACAGGCGCTCATGGGCCGGGCGGCGGGCGATGTGCTGGAGTTCAACGGCCGGCGGGCGACGGTGCGCCGCGTGGTGTAGGCCCATCGGCGGAAGGCAGCACTACGCCGATCATTGGCGTGGTCTGCGGGGCGCGGTGCTCAATCGAGCTTCAGCACCGCGAGGAAGGCCTGCTGCGGTATCTCCACGCTGCCCACCTGGCGCATGCGCTTTTTCCCTTCCTTCTGCTTCTCCAGCAGTTTCCGCTTCCGGCTGATGTCGCCGCCGTAGCACTTGGCGGTCACGTCCTTGCGCAGGGCCTTCACCGTTTCGCGGGCCACGATCTTGGCCCCGATGGCGGCCTGGATGGGGATGTCGAACTGCTGGCGCGGCAGCAGCTCCTTCAGCTTGCTGCACATGCGCTTGCCCAGCTCGTGCGCGTGGTCGCGGTGGATGAGCGCGCTCAGGGCGTCGACCTTCTCACCGTTGAGCAGGATATCGAGCTTGATCAGGTCGCTCTCCTTGCTGCCGATGGGGTGGTAGTCGAAGCTGGCGTAGCCGCGGCTGATGCTCTTGAGCTTGTCGAAGAAGTCGAACACCACTTCGCCCAAGGGCAGTTCGAAGGTGAGTTCCACGCGGTCGGTGGTGAGGTAGTTCTGGCCGATCATGATGCCGCGCTTCTCGATGCACAGGGTCATGACCGCACCGATGTACTCGCTCTTGGTGATGATCTGGGCCTTGATGTAGGGCTCTTCGATGGTGTCGATGTGCACCACTTCGGGCAGTTCGCTGGGGTTGTGCACGTCGATGGTCTCGCCCTTGGTGGTGGTCACGGTGTAGCCCACGTTGGGCACGGTGGTGATCACCGTCATGCCGAACTCGCGCTCGAGCCGCTCCTGGATGATCTCCATGTGCAGCAGGCCGAGGAACCCGCAGCGGAATCCGAAGCCCAGGGCGGCGCTGGCCTCGGGGGTCCACGTGAGGCTGGCATCGTTGAGCTTGAGCTTCTCCATGGCGTCGCGCAGCTCCTCGTACTCGTCGGTGTCCACCGGGAAGATGCCGGCCCACACCATGGGCTTCACGTCCTCGAAGCCCTTGATGGCCTCGGCGCAGGGGCGGTCCACGTGGGTGATGGTGTCGCCCACCTTCACCTCGCTGGCGGTCTTGATGCCGCTGATGATGTAGCCCACGTCGCCCGCGCTGAGCTGCGGCTTGGGGCGGAGGTCCATCTTCAGCACGCCGATCTCGTCCGCGTCGTAGGCCACGCCGGTGTTGAAGAACTTCACGCGGTCGCCCTTCTTGATGGTGCCGTTGAGCACCCGGAAGTAGGCGATGATGCCGCGGAAGGAATTGAAGACGCTGTCGAAGATCAACGCTTGCAGGGGGGCCTCGGGGTCGCCCTGGGGCGCCGGCACGCGGTGTACGATCTCTTCCAGCACCTTGTCCACGCCGAGGCCGGTCTTGCCGCTGGCGGCCATGATCTCCTCGCGGCGGCAGCCCAGCAGGTCCACGATCTGGTCCTTCACCTCTTCGGGGTTGGCGCTGGGCAGGTCCATCTTGTTGAGGATGGGGATGATCTCCAG
>JAVFAQ010000154.1:0-7442 GCA_034002325.1 Flavobacteriales bacterium
CCGGGGGCGATGGCGTTGCTGCGGATGTTGCGGCTGCCCAGTTCCAGGGCGGTGCTCTTGGTGAAGCCGATGATGCCCGCCTTGCTCGCGGCGTAGTTGGCCTGGCCGGCATTGCCCTTCACGCCCACCACGCTGCTCATGTTGATGATGCTGCCGCTGCGCTGCTTCAGCAAGGTGCGCAGGGCGGCCTTGGTCATGTTGAACACGCTCTTCAGGTTGGTGGCGATCACCGTGTCCCAGTCCTCCTCGCTCATGCGCATGAGCAGCTGGTCGCGGGTGACGCCGGCATTGTTCACCAGCACGTCGAGCCGGCCGAAGGCCTCCACGGCGGCGTCCACCGCGGCCTGGGCCTGGGCCATGTCGCCCGCATCACTGCGGATGGCGATGGCCCGGCGACCGCTGCCGGCGGCGAGCTCGGCGGCCAGGGCCTCGGACTTCTCCGGGTTGCTCACGTAGGTGAAGGCCACATCGGCCCCCTCTTGGAGGAACCGCTCCACGATACCCCGCCCGATGCCGCGCGATCCGCCGGTGATCAGGGCCGCTTTGCCTTGCAATAGTGCCATGCGGCGAAGGTAAGGGGATGATCCGGCAGGTACGGCGCGCCGTGCGACGGCCTGTTCCCACGTGGCACCCGCCGGGTCCCGTCCGGTTCCCCGATCTTCGCCCCTGCGCCGATGCACCAGCACCGGCGCCCCAGGAATGGACCGATCCATGAGCATAGCGGTGATCGGCGCCGGCACGATGGGCCGCGGCATCGCGCAGGTGGCCGCGCAGGCCGGCCATGAGGTGCTGCTGTACGACACGCGCCCGGACGCGGCCCACCAGGCGCTGGCCGGCCTGCGCAAGACCCTTGACCGGCTGGTGGAGAAGGGCCGGACCACCGCCGAGGCGGCGAACGCCGTGCATGCGCGCATCCGGCCGGCGACCGGACCGGAGGCATTGGCGGGCTGCGGGCTGGCGATCGAGGCCATCGTGGAGGACCTCGACATCAAGCGGAAGCTGTTCGCCGGGCTGGAGGCCGTGCTGCCGACCGATGCCGTGCTCGCCACCAACACCTCGTCGTTGAGCGTGACCGCGATCGCCGCCGCCTGCGCACGGCCGGGCCGCGTGGTGGGCCTGCACTTCTTCAACCCCGCGCCGCTGCTGCCCTTGGTGGAGGTGGTGCCCGGCCTGGCCACGGACACCGGCCTGCCCGCCGCCATGCACGGCCTGATGCAGCGCTGGGGCAAGGCGCCGGTGATCTGCCAGGACACGCCCGGCTTCATCGTGAACCGCGTGGCGCGGCCGTTCTATGGCGAGGCCCTCCGCCTGTACGAGGAAGGCATCGCCGACCCGGCCACGATCGATGCCGCCATGCGCCGCTCCGGCTTCCGCATGGGGCCCTTCGAGCTGATGGACCTGATCGGCAACGACATCAACTACACCGTGACGCGCACCGTGTGGGAAGCCTTCCACTATGACCCCCGCTACAAGCCCAGCTTCACCCAGCAGCGCTTAGTGGAGAGCGGAAGGCTGGGGCGGAAGAGCGGCCGCGGCCACCATGCGTACGACGCCGACGGGCGGCCGACGGGCAGCGCGGGCAGTGCCGATGGCGCCCCGGGGGAAGCCGATAGCGTGATCATCGAGCGCATCCTCGCCATGCTGATCAACGAGGCGGCCGATGCGCTCTTCTGGCAGGTGGCCTCCGCGGCCGACATCGACCTGGCCATGACCAAGGGCGTGAACTACCCCAAGGGGCTGCTGGCCTGGGCCGATGAGCGCGGCGCGGCCTTCTGGCTCGACAAGCTCCAGCACCTGCAGGCGGAGTACGGCGAGGACCGCTACCGGCCATCGCCCATGCTGCGCCGCGCGGCACGTGAAGGAAGGCCGCTGACCAGCTATTGAGCGCACCTTCCGGGCAGGGTCCGTGCGGGCATCGATGGGGGGCTTCATTTCCATGGAACCTATTTCTTGTGTTTCTTTGCACCCCAAATCCAAACGTCCCTCCATTCCCCATGAAGCACATCGCCCTGATCGTCGCCGGCACCGCCATCGCATTGGTGGCCTGCGGCCCCTCCGAAGCGGAGATCGCTGAACAGAAAAGACAAGCCTACGAGGACAGCCTCGCCACGGTGGCCGCCTCGGAACGGGCGGTCGTGATCGACGCGCAGGCCAGCAGCGTGGACTGGGCCGGCACCATGCTGGGCATCAAGCGCCACTTCGGCAAGGTGGCCCTCGCCGACGGGAAGCTCATTGTGAAAGGCCCCTCGGTTACCGCCGGCTCCTTCGTGGTGGACCTGACCAGCATCACCACCGGTGACACGCTGTACTCGCCCCCGGGCAGCGAGGAGGGTACCAGCACCCACTTGGTGAACCACCTGCAGAGCGCCGACTTCTTCGATGTGGCCAACCACCCCACGGCCACCTTCGAGATCAGCCGCGTGGAAGGCAACACCGCCTACGGCAACCTCACCATCCGTGGCGTGACCCACGAGGAGAAGGTGACGGACATCGTGGTGAGCGAGGAGAACGGCCAGGTGACGGCCACCGGCAACCTCACCTTCGACCGCCAGAAATACGGCGTGGCCTGGAGCAGCGGCAGCAAGGACGCCGTGCTCAACGACGACATCGAGATCGTCGTGAACCTGGCCGGCCGGATCGTGAACGCCTGAGGGGAACTCCCTTGGTGAAAGTGGAGGGCGCTCGCCGCAAGGTGGGCGCCCTTCGCGTTGGCCCCTACCCCATCGCCTTGCGCAGCCACGCATGGAACGGGCGCAGCACGCGGTGGTGCGCCATGAGCACATCGACCAGCGCGGGGTCCGTGACCATGGCCGGGGGCAGCTCGGCGGCCACGTAGAACTGCTTGTGGGCGATCAACGGCTCGTGCGCCATGGCCGCCTTGAAGGGCGCCGGCAGCACCTTGTTCACCTCGCCCTGCACGGTGCCGAAGGTGCGCCGGAAGGCCGCGCCGTCCACGATCCTGCGCAGGGCGGCGCCATCGGCCAGTATCGCATGGCGGATCGCCGTGAGTTGCTCCTTGTCCGGCGCGTACGCCCCGCCGTAGATGCGCACCGCCTCGGGCCCCAGCTCGTAGTACATGCCCGGCATCGACTGGTCGCCGCGACCCGCGGGTGAGATGATCGCCGCGCAGTAAAGTTTGTACGGGCTCTTGTCCCGGCTGAAGCGCACATCGCGGTGGATGCGGAAGATCGCCTCCTTCGGCGTGATGCGCACCGCCTTGTCAGCCCGGCCGATGCGCCGGAGCATCTCCGCGGTGAAGGCCGCGAAGGGTTCCTTCACGCTTTGCTCGTACCGCTGCCGTTGCGCCGCGAACCAGTCGCGATCGTTGTGCGCGGCCAGATCCTTGAAGAACAAGTTGAAGTCGGGCGTGAACCAGGCCATCCGGTCGTAATTTGCCCGAAGTTAGCCGCCGCCCATGTCCCGCCGCCCCGTTGACCCGCCGCTCTTCGCGCACTACCATGTAGCGGTGGTGCAAAGCCCCATCGGCCGCATCTGGGTGGAGAGCGACGGCGAGCTGATCACGCGGCTGAGCTACGAGCCGCTGCCCGTGCGCCAGGCCCGCCCGCCCAAAGTGCTCACCGAGGCCCGCAAGCAACTGGACGCCTACTTCAAGCGGCGCCGCAAGCAGTTCGACCTGCCGGTGCAATCCACCATGGGCACCCGCTTCCAACGCATGACCTGGGATGCGATCGGCGACATCCGCTTCGGGGACACGCGCAGCTACCAGCAGGTGGCGGACCGCATCGGGGGCAAGGCCATCGCCCGTACGGTGGGCAATGCCTGCGCCGGCAACCCGGTGCCCATCATCGTGCCCTGCCACCGGGTGATCGCCGCCAACGGCCTGCTCACCGGGTACGTGGGCGGGCTGTGGCGCAAACGCTGGCTGCTGGAGCACGAGGGCGTGCTGGCGAAGGAACTGTTCTGACGGCCGTGCCCACCCCCATGCTACCGCTCGCCGACGCCTTCCACCGCCACCTCGCGCAGACCGGCCCCACGCCCATCGCGCTGGACATCATCGGCGCCGAAGGCTGCCACCTGATCGCCCGCGACGGCCGCCGCTACCTGGACCTGGTGGCGGGCCTCGCGGTGAACAACACGGGGCATGGCCATCCGCGGGTGATCGCCGCGATCAAGGCGCAGGCCGACCGCCACCTGCACGTGATCCCCTACGGCGAGTTCATCCAGGAGCCGCCGGTGCGCTTCGCCGAACGGCTGGCCGGGGTGCTGCCGCCGCAACTGGACTGCACCTACTTCGTGAACAGCGGCACCGAGGCCAACGAGGGGGCCATGAAGCTGGCCAAGCGCGCCACCGGCCGCACCGGGGTGATCGCCTGCCACAAGAGCTACCACGGCAGCACCCACGGCTCGCTCAGCATCACCGGCAACGAGGAGAAGCGCTACCGCAACCGGCCGCTGCTGCCCGACGTGGACTTCATCACCTTCAACGACCCGGCGGACCTGGGGCGCATCACCGCGCACACGGCCGCCGTGGTGATCGAACCCGTGCAGGGCGACGCCGGCGTGCGCGTGCCCGATGCCGCGTGGATGCAGGCCCTGCGCGCGCGTTGCACCGAAGTGGGCGCCATGCTGGTGTTCGACGAGGTGCAGACCGGCTTCGGGCGCACGGGCGAATTGTTCGCCTTCATGCACTTCGATGTGGTGCCGGACATCCTGGTGCTGGGCAAGGCCCTGGGCGGCGGCCTGCCCATGGGCGCCTTCGTCTCCTCGCGCGAGCGCATGCACCTGCTCACGCACGACCCCGTGCTGGGCCACATCACCACCTTCGGCGGGCACCCGCTGAACTGCGCCGCCGGCCTGGCCGCGCTGGAGGTGTTGATCGCCGAGGGGCTGCCCGCCAACGCCGCACGCATGGGCACGCTCTTCAAGCAATTGCTGCGGCACCCGGCGATCGTGGAGGTGCGCGGCACGGGCCTCATGCTGGCCGTGGACCTGGGCGATGCCGACCGTGTGCAGCGCGTGGTACGCCGGTGCCTGGCCGATGGCGTGCTGGGCTTCTGGTTCCTCAGCTGCCCCACCGCCTTCCGCATCGCGCCACCGCTCACGATCACCGAAGAGCAGGTGCACGAGGCATGCCGCACGGTGCTGGGCGCGCTGGACGCGCAGGTCCCATAGGCTTCCAGCCTGTCAGCCTGTGCAGCGTGGCAGGCTGGAAGCCTGTCGGACCTTATCTGGTTCCCCGGCGGCCTTGCCGCAACCTGCATCCCGCGCACCGTTCGTGGCCCATGCCGCACCTTGTCCCGGCCGGCATGCACGGATATGTCCGCGATGGTTACTTTAGGGCCGTCGGGCGAACCGTGTGCCCCCCAAAACCATCTTGGTCAAAGACCCATGAAGAAACCACTACTCACCCTTGCCGCCTGCGCCTTGGGAACCGGGCTGCTGGCACAGAGCACCCCGCACTTCTGCTCCACCGATGAAGTGTACCACCAAATGGTGGCGTCGGACCCGCACATCCTCACCCACCGGGCCGCGTTGGAAGCGGCGGTCCAGGAGTACCTGAGCGAGGCCGACCTGCGCGACGACCAGGAGGAGATCACCATCCCCCTGGTGTTCCATGTGCTGCACCTGAAGGGGATCGAGAACATCACCACCGCCCAGATCGTCAACCAGGTGGCCCTGTTGAACCGGGATTTCGCCACGCTGAACGCCGACACCAGCCTGGTGATCGATGCCTTCCAGGACCGGATCGGCCGGTCGAAGATCCAGTTCGCACTGGCCACCAAGGACAAGTTCGGCAACTGCACCAACGGGATCGACCGGATCGAGACTGTGCAGACGCTCTACGGCGGCAGCTTCTCCAAGGCCAACCAATGGCCGCGCAACAAGTACATGAACATCTGGGTGGCGCGCAGCCTGATGGAGCCCGGCGTGGCGGCGTACGCCCTGTACCCCGGTTCCACCGAGGGCCTGGCCCAATTGTTCGACGGCATCATGAGCCGGCATAACTACGTGGGCAACACCGGCACGGCCTCCGGGAGCGACGGGCGCACCATCACCCATGAAATGGGCCACTCCCTCAACCTGTCGCACGTGTGGGGCGACACCAACGATCCGGGCATAGCATGCGGCGACGACGGCGTGCCGGACACCCCGCTCACCCTGGGGCATTCGGGCGGCTGCCCGACCGGCAACGTGGGCGGCTCCGCGCGATGCGACCGCATGGCCTTCCTTCCCGAGCTGAACACGGGGATCTTCACCTTCGATGAAGTGACCACCACATCGGGCACCACCGACCCGTTCAACCCGCCGGCAGTGATCGACACCATCACCGATGTGGTGCGCACCACGCTCTCCGCCTATACGGCCGCAGGCGTAGGGGCCAACAGCACGGTCAACGGCCAGTTCGCCTTCGCCGGATGGGGCACCGGCGCCGAGGACGGCAACACCAGCTACGCGGACCTCACCGGTGCGTTCGACACGGGCGACTATTACCAGCTTACCCTGTCGCCGGCGGTGACCGACGTGGTGAAAGTGGACACCCTGGTGATGCGCGTGGGCCGCAGCCATGACGGCCCGCGGACCTTCTCCGTGCGCAACTCCTTCGGCAACTTCGGCACGAACCTCACGATCATCCCCGCCGACACCCACAAGGTGGCGATGCGCTCCGGCAACGTGGCCTACTTCAAGGAGGACACGGAGGACCTGCACCTGGTGCGCGTGGTGGGCCCGGTGACCAACTTCGTGGACGCCATTTCGCTGCGGACGTACGCCTGGAACGCGGAGACCGCCGACGGCGCCTTCATCCTGGACAGCGTACGCGTGGTGGGCGCCTCGGGCGCGATCGAGAACTTCCAGAACTACATGGACTACTCCAGCTGCGGCATCATGTACACCCACGGTCAGATCGACCGCATGTACGCGACGCTCTTCAGCCCGGTGGGCCAGCGCAACGAGCTGTGGACGCCGGAGAACCTGGTGGCCACCGGCGTGGCCGAGGGCAGCGCGGTGCAGTGCGGGCCGGAGGCCGATTTCTATGCGGTGGTGGGCCAGAACGTGAACAACCCGGCGGTGCCCTTCACCCCCATGGCCTGCGCCGGGACCAATGTGCGCTTCGTGGACAACTCGGCGCGTGCCACGGCCACCAGCTGGTCCTGGACCTTCCAGGACGGCGACCCCGCCACGAGCAACGCCCAGCAGCCCCTGGTGGAGTTCACCTCGCCGGGCTGGAAATCCGTGACGCTCACCGTGAGCAATGAGCACGGGGAGAGCAGCAAGACCATCGAGAACGCCGTGTTCATCAGCGCAGGCGGGTCGAACATGCCGCCGCCCCTGTACAAGGGCTTCGAGAGCGGCAGCCTGCACCCGATGCACGCCTTCAACCACGACCACAACCACACCTACTGGCAGAGCGCCTTTAACATCAGCAGCACCGGCAACGGCTCGCTGCGGCTCAACAGCGGCGAGTACAACCCGCTGGACCT
>JAVFAQ010000155.1:0-7354 GCA_034002325.1 Flavobacteriales bacterium
GAAGGCCACCCTATTGGTGCGGCCCTGGAGCTTCTTATCGTCCTCGTCGGATTCGCTGAGGTAGTCGCGCTTGTCGTTGAAGTACTTGTAGTACACGCTGCTGGTCTGCAGCTCGGCGGGCTGGTGCTTCTCCTTGGAAAGGCCGCTGATCTCCCAGCGGAAGAAGAGGCTGCGGGGGTGCACCTCGGCCTCGAGCCCGGCGAACTCGGCGGCCACGTGCATGAAGTAGGTGGCGGTGTCCAGGCGGTAGGTGATGGCGAGCTCGCGGCCGGGGGCGCCGGCACTGGCCACGAAGCGCACGGCATCGTCGCCGATCATCTCCGGGGTGAAATGGAGCTGGGCGGTGCTCAGGTCGGCGTTGCCGGCGAAGAAGCGGAACTCGTACTGCCCGCTGTCGGGATCGGCCAGGAAGAGCGGCGTCTGGTGGTAGGTGCGGTACTCCTTGAGACGGATCACGGACGGCTTGGCGCCCTTGGTGCTGAAGCTCACCTGGAGGCGCTCGTTCTCGATGGTGACCTGCTCGTCGGGGCCCTCGGCGGCGGCGGCGAAGGGGCCGAACTTCTGCAGCAGCGCGGCGCGGCGCAGGCTGTCGGCGATCATGGCACTGGCCGGGTCGGTCACGGTATCGGCCGCGGCGATGGTGGACGTGCCTTCCCCGGCGGGCCGGGTGGCGCGGGCCTGTGTGTCGGCGGCCAGTGCGCGCTCGGCCTCCAGGGCCTGCTGCTCAATGGCGATGGCCGCCAGGCTGTCCTGCGTGCGTTGGATGCGCGCCTGCTCCTCGGGGCTGGGCAGGGTGTACCAGGTGTACAGGCCGAGGATGGCGGCGATGAGGACGAAGCCAATGAGGGAATTGCGGTCCATTCAGCGGGGTGCGGGCGGTGCAAGGGCGGCAAAGATAGCCGGGCGTTCCGGGTGGGAGTTCCGCATGCCGGGGCGGACCGCAGGGCTATCGGGGCCCAAGTCGTTGACATTGCCAGGGAGTTCTTTTGGCGTGCCTTGAGGAATTCTTCACGCAGAGGCGCGGAGAACGCAGGGAAAATGCGGCCTCACCGCGCCATCACCGGAGCGCTTTGGTCACCCGACGCCAGAGCGCTTGGGCGAAGGCGCGCAGTGCGACCCATCCCCTCGCCTGCGTAGTGGGGCGAACTATGCGCTCTCTGCGCCTCGGCGTGTGGCCCTCCACCTCACACTTTGCTTATGGTCGGCACCTTCCCTCCGGGAGGCGGGCCGAAAGCCTTGGGGCGGACGGGAGTTCCGACGACCGGACCATCCTGTTCGCACCGCCACAACGCCCCGGTGCCACGGGGCCGCAGCGGTCGGCTCAGACGCTGGCCTGGTCCTTCTCCTTGACGACCACCGGCGCACCGCCGCGCTGCACCGCGGCCTGCACGAAGCCCACGAAGAGCGGGTGCGGGTTCATCACGGTGCTGCGGTACTCGGGGTGGAACTGCACGCCGATGAACCACGGGTGCGCGGGCACTTCCACGATCTCCACCAACTTGCCCTTGGGATTGATGCCCGTGGCCGTCATGCCCCCCTGATTGTACTGCTCCAGGTAGGTGTTGTTAAACTCGTACCGGTGGCGGTGGCGCTCGGAGATGCTTCGGCGGCCGTACACGCGCGCGGCGAGGCTGCCATCGGCGACCTTGCACGGGTAGGCGCCCAGACGCATGGTGCCGCCCTTGTCGGCGATGGTGCGCTGCTCTTCCATCAGGGCGATGACCGGGTGCGGGGTGTCGGCGTTCATCTCGGTGCTGTCGGCGGCCTCCAGCCCGAGGACGTGGCGGCCGTACTCGATCACGGCGCACTGCATGCCCAAGCAGATGCCGAGGAAGGGGATGCCGTTCTCGCGCGCGAAGCGGATGGCCTCGATCTTGCCCTCGATGCCGCGGTGCCCGAAGCCCGGCGCCACCAGGATCCCGGCCAGCCCGTCGAGATGCTTCTCCACGTTCCTGGCGGTGAGCTTCTCGCTATGCACCCACTTGATGCGCACGCGGGTGCCGTTGGCCGCGCCGGCATGCTCCAGGGCCTCCTTGATGCTCTTGTAGGCATCGTGCAGTTCCACGTACTTGCCCACCAGGCCGATCCGTACTTCCTGCGAAGGGTTCTTGTAACGCTGCAGGAAGCCGGTCCAGGCGGTGAGGTCGGCCGTGGGCGCGCCTTCGATGCCGAGCTTGCGCAGCACCACGGTGTCCAGCCCTTCGTCCTGCATCATCAGGGGCACGTCGTAGATGGTCTCCGCGTCGCGGCTCTCGATCACGGCGTGGGGCTTGACGTTGCAGAACAGGGCGATCTTCTCCTTGAGGCCCTTTTGCATGGGGTGCTCGCTGCGGCACACCAGGATGTCCGGCTGCACGCCCAGGCTCAACAGCTCCTTCACGCTGTGCTGGGTGGGCTTGGTCTTGAGCTCGCCACTGGTGCGCAGGAAGGGCAGCAGCGTGAGGTGGATGGTGATGGCATCGCGGCCCTTCTCCCACTTGAGCTGGCGGATGGCCTCCACGTAGGGCAGGCTCTCGATGTCGCCCACGGTGCCGCCCACCTCGGTGATCACGAAATCGTAGATGCCCTTGCGGCCCAGCAGCTGGATGTTGCGCTTGATCTCGTCTGTGATGTGCGGGATCACCTGCACGGTCTTGCCGAGGTACTCGCCGCGGCGCTCCTTGCTGATGACGTTCTGGTAGATGCGGCCGGTGGTGACGTTGTTGGCCTGCGAGGTGGGCACATCGAGGAAGCGCTCATAGTGGCCCAGGTCCAGGTCGGTCTCGGCGCCGTCGTCGGTGACGAAGCATTCGCCGTGCTCGTACGGGTTGAGGGTGCCGGGGTCCACGTTGATGTACGGGTCCAGCTTCTGGATGGTGACCGTGAAGCCACGGGCCTGGAGCAGTTTGGCAAGGCTGGCGCTGACGATGCCCTTCCCCAGGGAGGAGGTCACGCCGCCGGTCACGAAGATGTACTTGGTGGATCCCGTCATCACGCTGCGATCCCACCCGTTCGGGAGAGGCGATCACGGGGTGTAAAGGTAGGCCATGGCGGCCGTACGCGGTGCATGGGGCCGGACTTCGGCGTGTGGCGCCCGGCGGGCAAGGGATGCGCGGTACGATGTCGCCTCCCATCCGCGCCCCCGGCTACCTTTGCCCTTTACCGTCCGGCATGGCATCCGACCCGCTCACCGCCCTCTCCCCCATCGATGGCCGCTACCATGATCGCACCGAAGCGCTCGGCCGCTGGTTCAGCGAGCAGGCCCTGATCCGCTACCGGCTCCACGTGGAGCTGGCCTACTTCAAGTTCCTCTGCACCATCCCCCTGCCCGAGCTGGCCGACGCCGATCCCGATCGCCTGGCCCCCGTGGCCGAACGGATCGCCCGCCTCACGCTGGACGATGCCCGGCGCATCAAGGCGATCGAGCGCACCACCAACCATGATGTGAAGGCCGTGGAGTATTTCCTGAAAGAGCTGCTGGACGCGGCCGGCCTGGGTGTGCAGAAGGAGTTCGTCCACTTCGGGCTCACCAGCCAGGACATCAACAACACCGCGCTGCCCCTGCTGTTGAAGGATTTCACGACGGAAGCGTACCGGCCCGCGATCGAAGCGCTGATCGGGAAATTGGATGCGTTCGCCGTGGAATGGGCCGCCGTGCCGATGCTGGCCCGCACGCACGGCCAGCCCGCATCGCCCACGCGATTGGGCAAGGAGATCGCCGTGTTCGTGGAACGGTTGCAGGTCCAGGTGGAACGGCTGCGGGCCATTCCCTTCAGCGGCAAGTTCGGCGGCGCCACGGGCAACTTCAACGCGCACCACGCGGCCTGCCCGGAACTGGACTGGCCCGCACTGGCCGACCGCTTCCTGCGCGATGAGCTTGGTTTGGTCCGCCAGCGCACCACCACGCAGATCGAGCACTACGACGACATGGCCGGCCTGTTCGATGCCATGCGCCGGATCAACACGATCCTGATCGACCTGTGCCGCGATGTGTGGCAGTACATCAGCATGGACTACTTCCGGCAGCGCGTGAAGGCCGGCGAAGTGGGCAGCAGCGCCATGCCGCACAAGGTGAACCCCATCGACTTCGAGAACGCCGAGGGCAACCTGGGCATCGCCAATGCGCTGTTCGGCTTCCTGAGTGAAAAGCTGCCCATCAGCCGGCTGCAGCGCGACCTCACCGACAGCACCGTGACGCGCAACATCGGCGTGCCCATGGCGCATACCATCGTGGCGATCGATTCCATCGGGCGGGGCCTGGGCAAGTTGCTGCTGAACGAAGCTGCGATCGCGCGCGACCTCGAGGCGCAGTGGCCCGTGGTGGCCGAGGGCATCCAGACCATGTTGCGCCGCGCCGGCCACCCCGCGCCGTACGAGGCGCTCAAGGAACTCACCCGCGGCAAGGAGCGCATCGGGCAGGCGGAGATCGCGGCCTTCATCGATGGGCTGGACGTGTCCGCGGAGCTCAAGGCCCGCATGAAGGCGCTGACGCCCGCCACCTACACCGGGCCGGCACGTTGAGGCCACCGCCATGCGCCGCACCGGCCACGCCCCGCACCGATGGCGCCGCCTATGGACGGTGCTGCTGCTCACCGCATTGGGCGTGGTGGCCGTGGTCTGGTGGTGCGACCGCGTGGTGCGCACGCACACCGCCCCCTACGTGCATGACCGCCTGGCCGACGTGCCCGCGCACGACGTGGCCCTGGTGCTGGGCACTTCGCACCGGGTGCGGGGCGGCGGGCCCAATCCCTGGTTCATCAACCGCATGCGCGCCGCCGCCGACCTGTACCACACCGGCCGCGTGCGCCATCTGCTGGTGAGCGGCGACAATGCCGTGGCCAACTACAACGAGCCCCAACGCATGCGCGATGCCCTGATCGCCCTGGGCGTGGACAGCGGCCGCATCGTGATGGACCACGCCGGCTTCCGCACCTTCGACTCCGTGGTGCGTGCCCGCGAGGTCTTCGGGCAGGAACGCTTCATCGTGGTGAGCCAGCGCTTCCATACGGAACGGGCCGTGTACATCGCACAGCGGTTGGGCATCACCGCCGTGGGCTACAACGCGGCGGACAAGGAAGGCAGCACCCTGCGCATGCGCCTGCGCGAGAAAGGTGCCCGCGTGAAGGTGTTCATCGACCTGCTGCTCGGCGTGCGCCCCCGCTTCCTCGGCGACCCCGTGCCGATCCATACGCACACCGGCGTGGACACGCTCCGTTCGGATACCGCCGCGCAGCCGTGATCAGATGCCGAACTCCACCTGCACCATGGCGGTCCAGGCGTTGCCCGCGTGGTCCGGCCACAGCGTGCCGTCGCGGTAGCGGTATCCCACGTAGCCCTGCAGCTTGATCCGGTGGCCGTTGAGGTAGCGCGTGGCGCCCAGCCACAGGTCCTCGGTGGCGCGGTCGTACATGCGCGTGTCCGCCGCCGGATGCACCAGGCTGTAACGCATGGCCAGCTCGTAGCGGCTGCGCCAATAGCGGCTCAACTGGATGTTCGCCCCCTGGCCGGTGCGCACGAAGCGCACGTCACCTGCGGCATCGGTGGTGATGGGGTCGTCGCTGCGCCGCTCGAAGAACTCGCCGGAAAGCGCCCAACCCCGGTACTTCAGCACCCAGTCGGCGATCAGCGTGGAGAAGCTGCGGTGGGCGTAGAGCTCCGCCCCGAGCTGGCCGCCGGTGCGGTGCGCGCGGTCGTTGTGGTGGGCGCTCACACCGATGGCGAGCTTCGGCTTGGGCTCCATCTCCAGGTCCCCTTCGGAATAGTCGCCGCTGTTGGCGAAGGCGCCCATGGGCAGCCATTCCACCCGGCCGGTGTAGGACAGGCCCGAGTTGCCGGGCGTGGCGCTGCGCCCGTCGCCGGTGGAGAGCGCCGCCTTCACCTGCACTTGCTGCGGGCCCACGGGCAGCGTCCAGTAGGTGAACAGCCCGAAGTCGCGGTCCAGCGTGTAGGCCCCGTTGGCGATGGAGCGCTCGGGGAACTGCAGGTTGCCGCTGGAGACCACGCGCTGGCGGTTGCCGGGCAGCTTGGACTGGCCGAATCCGAAGTAGAAGCGCTCGTTCACGTGGTAGTAGACCATGGCGTCGCGGATGGGCTTGGCCACGCCCCCGGCGTCCAGGTCCAGGTCGGAATGGGAGAAGTTGAGCTGGATGTAGTACCGGAGACGGTCCCGGAGGACATAGCCGTCGAGCCGCAGGCGCAGCCGCCGCACCCGCGCGTCCACCGTGGCCACCTCCAGGTCGTCGCCCGCCACGGAGGTGAGGCCGAAGCGGTTCTGCATGCGGAAGCGCAGGTTGAGCAGGAACACGGAGTCCTTGCGGATGGTGATGCCGTCCTGCACCTCGATCTGCGCGCGCTCGTCCAGCTCGGTCTGCGCGGCGGCGGGCACGGCCATGACCAAGGCCAGGGACAGCAAGACGAGGGCGCGCGGGATCAGCGGCATGGCGGGCTTGCGGAAGGTGGCGCGAAAGTACCGCCGTCCGGGTTCGTGGCGCCCTGCCTACCGGCCGGGCAGGCGGGCCTGTTCGCGTTGGAAGCGCACCAGGTCGTTGGCCGGGATGTCGCCCAGGCCCATGGCCCGCATCATGGTGATCAGCTGGCCGCGGTGCTGCGTACCGTGGTTGAAGCAGTGCATGAGCATGCGCCAAGGCAATTGCTCATGGGCGTTGCCGCGCAGGTCATGGTAGGTGCAGGGGCGCTGCAGGTCGTCGGCGGTCAACGCCTCCACGTACGTGCGCAAGCGGCGCGTGTGCGGCATGAGCGAGGCGATGTCCGTGGACTCCTCGGCGGGCCAGCGGACCGGCGCGCCGGTGAGACGGCACCACCACGTGTGCTCCGCGTCGCGGATGTGCAGCACGGTGGCGCGCAAGGTGGGGAAGCTGCTGGGCACGTGGCGGTCCAGCACGTCATCGGGCCCGCCCGCCAGGCGTTGCACGAAGCGCCCGTTGGCCCATTCGTTGTACGCGGCGTATTCGCGAAGCAGGTGGAGCATGGCGCAAAGGTGGATAACCTTGTTCAAAATCATCGGGGCCCGGGCCGGATCCCGGCGGCCGCATCCCGGACCTTCGCGACCATAGACAAGGACCGCATGATCACCACGCTGTTCGGAAGGAAGAGGATCAACGAGGAGAAGCTGGCGAACCTGTTCGTGAACGGCCTGCTGGACCTGGTGCAGCAGGGCTTTCCGCTGGTGGCCGCCGAGGTGGACGAATCGCCGGAGTTCAAGGAGCGGCCGGGCCTGTCGCATGCCGACGAGGAGCCCTTCGCGCTGATCGTGCTCACGGCGAACATGATCGAGATGCAGCGCGTGGCCGAGCCCGGCATCGACCGGCGCATGTTCAGCCTGTGCGTGTCGAAGTTCGCCCAGGCCTTCGGGCGG